>DATLZG010000351.1:0-4051 GCA_035574095.1 Burkholderiaceae bacterium
GCGCGCCGCGTCGATCGACCCGCTGGCGAGCGCGGCGCGCACCGCGCAGCCGGGCTCCTCGAGGTGGTGGCAGTCGTTGAAGCGGCAGCGACCCAGATACGGCGCGAACTCCGGCATGCCGGCCGCGATCGCCGCCGCGTCCAGGTGCGACAGGCCGAACGACTGGAAGCCCGGCGAATCGACCAACGCGCCGCCGCCCGGCAGCCAGAACCAGCGTGACGCGGTCGTCGTCTGCCGACCGAGGTTCAAGCGCCTGGAGAACTCCTGCGTGCGCGCGTTGGCGTCCGGCACCAGCAGATTCAGCAGGGTCGACTTGCCCATGCCCGATTGTCCGACGAGCAGCGTGTAGTGACCGCGCAGCCGTTCGAGCAGCCGCGCGCGCGCGCCTTCCGGGTCGGCGTGGACGGACACGGCCAGCGTGGGCACGCCGAGCGATTGCAGCCGGGCCAGCGCGGCGCGCGCCGCTTCCTGCTGCGGCAGATCGGTCTTGTTCAGGATCACCATACTCGCGACCCCGGCGCCGTGCGCGGCGAGCAGGGCGCGCCAGATGAATTCCTCGTTGAACGACGGCTGCGGCGCGAACACGACCGCCACCTGGTCGATGTTCGCCGCCAGCGTCTTTTCGCGCAGGCCGTCGGCGCGCATCAGCACGCTCGCGCGCGGCGCCACGCGGTCGATCACCGCCTGCGTCGCGCCCTGCGGCGTGATATCGACTTCGTCGCCGACCGCGACGTCGCCGCGCTTGCCGCGCCGGACTGCGTGCAGCACGCGGCCGGCGTCGTCTTCGACCAAGAAATGGCGCCCGTACGCCGCAGTGACGCGCGCCCGCGCGGACGTCACAGTCAAGCGCGTCCGCCCGCGGCCGGCTTCATGTCAGGCGCGCCCGGCAGCGAGCAGCCGCTGCACGCGCACCGCCGCCGGCGGGTGTGAATCGTAGAAGGCGGAGTGCACCGGATCCGGCGTCAGCGTCGACGCGTTGTCCTCGTACAGCTTCACCAGCGCGCTGACCAGGTCTTCGGCCTTGGTCTCGCGGGCCGCGAACGCGTCGGCTTCGAACTCGTGGCGCCGCGACAGCAGGCTGGCGAGCGGCGCGAAGAAGAACGTGAACACCGGCAGTACGAGGAAGAACAGGACCAGCGCCAATCCGTCGTTGCGCGCGCCCGCCACGGGCGTTACGCCCAGACCCTGATAGAACCACGGTTCGGCGGCCAACCAGCCGAGCGCGGCGAACAGCACGAAGCCGGCGAAGAACGAGAACGCGAGCCGCTTGGCGATGTGCCGCAGCTTGAAATGGCCGAGTTCGTGCGCCAGCACCGCCTCGATCTCCGGCGGCGCCAGTCGCGCGAGCAGCGTGTCGAAGAACACGATCCGCTTGCTGCGGCCGAGCCCGGTGAAGTACGCGTTGCCGTGGCTGGAGCGGCGCGACCCGTCCATCACGAACACACCGCGGCTGGCAAAGCCGGTGCGCTCGACCAGCCGCTGGATGCGCTGCGCCAGCGTTTCGTCGCGCAAAGGCTCGAACCTGTTGAACAGCGGCGCGATCACGGTCGGGAAGATCACCAACAGCAGGGCGTTGAAGCCGATCCAGACCGCCCAGGCATACACCCACCACAGCTCGCCCGCCTGCTGCATCAGCCAGAGCACGACCGCCAGGATTGGCAGGCCGAGCGTCGCCGCCAGCAGCACCGATTTGACGAGATCGGCGACGAACAGGCCCGGCGTCATGCGGTTGAAGCCGAACGCCTGCTCGATGCGGAACTGCCGGTACCAGGCGAAGGGCAGATCGATCAGGGAGGTCACGACGACGACGGCGACGACGATCGCCAACTGGAAGGCGTAGCCGTAACCGAGCCAGGCGCCGAGCAATTCCGCCAGCGCCTGCACGCCGCCGCCCAGCGTCAGCGCGAGCAGCACGATCGCACCGACACCGGTCTCCACCAGCCCCAGCTTCTGCTTGGCGATCGTGTACGCCGCCGCCTTGCGGTGCGCCTCGATGCTGATGCGCGTGGCGAACTGCGGCGGCACCGCAGCCGCGTGCGCCGCGACGTGCCGGATCTGGCGCAGCGCGAGCCAGACCTTGGTCGCGACCATCGCGAGCAGAAAGAAAACGAACAGCAGCGAGAAGGCTTCGGCCATCGAGCTTCGCGGGTGCGGCGGGAATGCGAGAATCCGCCGCTCGTTGTAATCCGGCCGGGCGGCCGGCGCGAAAAATTATGTCACAGGCGATCGATGCGGACGGCGCGCGCGACGCGCGCTATGACGAGAACAATCTCGTCTGGCTCGACATGGAGATGAGCGGGCTGAACCCGGACAGCGATCGCGTGCTGGAGGTCGCGGTCGTGGTCACCGACGTGCAACTGGAGGTGATCGCCGAGGGACCGGTGCTGGTCGTGCATCAGCCCGAACGCGTGCTGGCAGCGATGGACGCCTGGAACACCGCCACCCATGGCCGCTCGGGGCTGATCGAACGCGTACGCGCGTCCACGCTCACCGAGGCGCAGGCCGAAGAGCGCCTGCTCGCCTTCCTAGGGCGCTACGTGCCGGCCAACAAGTCGCCGCTGTGCGGCAACTCGATCTGTCAGGACCGCCGCTTCATGGCGCGCTGGCTGCCGCGGCTGGAGGCGTACTTCCACTACCGCAATCTCGACGTCAGCACGCTGAAGGAGCTGGCCCGCCGCTGGAAGCCCGAAGTCGCACGATCGTTCGAGAAGAAGAGCAAGCACGAAGCGCTCGCCGATATCTACGAATCGATCGCCGAGCTCAGGCACTACCGGCAGTACCTTCTGGCGCTGTGAGTAGCGTTCGCCTGCCCCCGCGCGCGTCCGCCGGGTCGAGTCCGGCGCGGGCCCTCTCCCGCAATCGGGAAATAGGAGGCTCGTGCGCCAAACGGTGTGCGGCGGCTTGGACGCGTCCCCCCATCCCCGCCCGGCTCCCGCAAGGGGAGAGGGGAGCTTGGTGCGTGCTGCGGCCGCGGGCCGCCGGGCGTTCGTCATGATCGAGCGCATCGTCTCGATCGTGCTGCCGGTGTTCGGCGTGATCGGCGTCGGCTATCTGTACGCGCGCGTACGCGGCGAACGCATCCACGCCGAGCTCGGCGCGTTGAACGCGCTGAATCTGAACGTGCTGGCGCCGTTGCTTTGCTTCAGCGCGTTGGCGGCAAAAGAGTTCCGGCTCGCCGAGCACACGCCGCTGCTGGCCGGCGCGTTCATCGTGATCGCGGTGTCGGGGCTCGTCGCCTGGCCGGTCGCGCGCGCCGCCGGTTTCGACGCCCGCACCTTCGTGCCGCCGATGATGTTCAACAACTGCGGCAACATGGGCCTGCCGCTGGCCGCGCTCGCCTACGGTGCCGCCGGGCTGGGGGCGATGGTGGCGATGTTCCTGGTCAGCCAGTTGCTGCACTTTTCTCTCGGCGTACGCATCGTCAGCCACGGCCGCGTGCCGTGGCGGCAGTCGCTGCGGCTGCTCGCGTCGCCGCTGATGATCGGCACCGCGGCCGGCCTGGTGCTGGCGCTGGCACAGTGGCATCTGCCGGACTGGCTGTTCACTCCACTGAAAATGCTCGGCGACGCCGGCATTGCGCTGATGCTGTTCGCTCTCGGCGTGCGGCTGATCGACGTCAATTTCCGCGCCTGGCGCATCGGTGTGGCCGGCGCGATCGTTTGCCCGCTCGCCGGGTTGGCCGGCGCTTGGCTGGCGGACCTCGTGCTCGACTTCGATGCCGCCGCCTGGGGACAGCTCGTGCTGTTCGCGGTGCTGCCGCCGGCGGTGCTGAACTTCATGGTCGCCGAGGTCTACCAGCAGGAGCCGGAGAAAGTGGCCTCGATCGTGCTGCTCGGCAATCTGGCCGCGATCGTGTTCGTGCCGCTCGGGCTGACGCTGGCGCTTACCTAGCCGCGGCTACTCGGGCACGCCGGCGCGCCGCAGGCCCGCGATCAGGTGTTGGTCGCGCGCATGCAGCGCCGGCGGCGCCAGCCGGCCGGACCGTTCGATCAGCCAGCGGATCGTGAAGCGCGGCTCGCGCCGCAGCAGCTCGTCACGAACCGCCGCGGCG
>DATLZG010000352.1:0-3229 GCA_035574095.1 Burkholderiaceae bacterium
CTCGGGGATACCTGCTGCGCGCGCGCAAGCGCATGGCAGCGTTGCGCGCGCTGATGGCGGAAGAGGCCTACCCGGACGTCGTTCGCGAGCCGCAGGAACTCGTCGAACTCGCGCTGAAGGGGATGCTGCGCTGGGTCGGTATCGATCCCCCGCGCTGGCATGACGTCGGCGACATCGTGCTCGAGCACGCGGCGCTTTTCCCGCCTGAGCTGCAGGGCGACCTGCCGGCGCTCGCAGCCATATCGCACCGGCAGCGCCGCGAGCGAGAGAACGCGTTCTACGGCGACGTCGATCTGATTCCGGACCGCATTTACGACCGCGACTCGGCAACGCAGGCCATGTCCGATGCGCAGCGCGTCCTCGATGCGACTCGTTACTTTCTCGGCGATGTGGTCTGAATGCTGGAGGATGGCGTGATGCGTCTCGCCGCCGACCGAATTGCCGGCTGCCGGATTCTCGTCGTCGGCGACGTGATGCTCGATCGCTATTGGTTCGGCGAGGTCGAGCGCATTTCACCGGAAGCGCCGGTGCCGGTCGTTCGCATCCAGCGCACCGAGGAGCGGCTGGGCGGCGCGGCCAATGTGGCGCGCAACGTGGTGGCGCTGGGCGCGCGCGCGGGATTGTTGACAGTGGTGGGCGACGACGAAGCGGGCCGCGCGCTGGTGCGGCTGCTCGATGCGTCGGGCATCGTGCCGTACGCGCACACCGATGCGCAGATGGCCACGACCGTCAAGCTGCGTGTGATCGGCCGCCGCCAACAGATGCTGCGCGCGGACTTCGAGACGCAGCCGGACGGCGAAGTGCTGCTCGCCAAGCTGGGCGAATACGAGGCGCTGTTGCCGGACTACGACCTCGTGATCCTGTCCGACTACGGCAAGGGCGGGCTCACGCACATCGGGCGGATGATCGAGCTGGCGCGTGCAGCGGGCAAACCGGTCCTCGTCGACCCCAAAGGCGACGACTACTCGCGCTACGCGGGCGCGACGATCGTCACGCCCAACCGCGCCGAGCTACGCGAGGTGGTCGGCCGCTGGCGCAGCGAAACCGATCTCCACGAGCGGGCGCAGAGGTTGCGACGCGAGCTCGCGCTCGGTGCGCTGCTGCTGACGCGCAGCGAAGAAGGCATGACGCTGTTCACCGACGACGGCGCCTGGTCGGTGCCCGCGCAGGCGCGCGAAGTGTTCGATGTCTCCGGCGCCGGCGACACCGTAATTGCCACTCTCGGCGTAATGCTGGCGGCCGGCGCGCCGCTGCAGCAGGCGGTCGAAGCCGCCAACCGCGCCGGCGGCATCGTCGTCGGCAAGCTCGGCACGGCGACGGTGAGTTTCGACGAGCTGTTCGGCGGCTGACGGCCGCGCCCCTCGTTTGACATATCGATGCACGGCCTGCATTCTGCGACGCATGCGTACGACGGTCAGACTGAATCAAAGCCTGCTTGCCGCAGCGAAGAAGCGCGCCGCCGAAAGCGGACGGACGCTGACCTCGGTGCTGGAGGAGGCGCTGCGCGAGCCGCTGCAGCGTCGCGCGCGGGTCGACCGGCGGGCGCCGGTCAAGTTGAGAACGGTCAAGGGCGCTGGCGTGCGGCCAGGTGTCGATCTCGACGATTCCGCGTCGCTGCTTGTCACCATGGAATCCTGAGTGGTCTTGCCGGACGTCAATGTGCTCGTCTATGCACACCACCAGGACACCGAACATCATTTGGCATGCCGGCGCTGGTTGAAGGCCACGAGCAACGCCGAAGAGCGTTACGGCGTTTCGGAACTCGTGCTGAGCGGCTTCGTGCGCGTCGTGACTCACCCGAAGGTGTTCGCCAAGCCGAGTACGCTCGCGCAGGCGCTCGATTTCGCCGAGCAGGTTCGCGCGCAGCCGAATGCCATGTTGATCGAGCCCGGCGAGCGCCATTGGTCGATCCTCCGCCGGCTGTGCACTCAAGCGAAGGTCAAGGGCAATGTCGTGCCGGACGCCTACTTCGCCGCGCTCGCCATCGAGGCAGGGTGCGATTGGATCACCACCGACCACGACGACAGCCGCTTTGTCGGGCTGCGCCGGCGCAGTCCGCTGTAGCGCGGCCGAAGGCAAGAGCGTCATGAAGATCATCGTCACCGGCGCCGCGGGGTTCGTCGGCGCCAACAACGTCAAGGCGCTGAACGAGCGCGGCGAGACCGACATCGTCGCCATCGACAACCTGACGCGATCGGAAAAGTTCCGCAATCTCACCGACTGCGAGATCGCCGACTACCTCGACAAGAACGAGTTCCTCGAACTGGTGCGCCGGCGTGCACTGCCGAAGCCCGCGGTCGTGTTCCATCAGGGCGCGTGCTCGGACACGATGGAAGCCGACGGCCGCTACATGCTGGAGAACAACTACCGCTACTCGCTGGCGCTGCTCGACTGGTGCCAGGAGCTGCGCGTGCCGTTCATCTACGCCTCCAGCGGTGCCGTGTATGGTCTCGGGCCGGAGTTCAGAGAGGAGCGCGCCTGCGAGCGGCCGCTGAACGTCTACGGCTACTCGAAGTTCCTGTTCGACCAGATCGTGCGCCGGCGCATGCACGCGCTCACGGCGCCGGTCGTCGGGCTGCGCTACTTCAACGTCTACGGCCCGCGCGAATCGCACAAGGGACGCATGGCGTCGGTGGCGTTTCATCACTTCAACCAGTACCGCGCCGAAGGCAAGGTCAAGCTCTTCGAGGGCAGCCACGGCTACCCCAACGGCGAGCAGCGGCGCGATTTCATCCACGTCGACGACGTGATCGCGGTCAACCTGTTCTTCTGGCAACGACCCGCGAGCGGCATCTACAACGTCGGCACGGGCCGCGCGCAACCGTTCAACGACGTCGCGCTGGCAGTCGTCAACACGATGCGCGCGGCGAAGGGCGAAGCGCCGCTCGCGCTCGCGGACGCGGTCGCGCAGGGCAAGATCGAATACATCCCGTTTCCCGCAGCGCTGCGCGGCAAGTACCAGGCGTACACGCAAGCCGACATCGCGCGCCTGCGCGCGGCCGGCTTCGAACAGCCGATGGCCACCGTCGAGCAAGGCACCGCTTCCTACGTGCGCTGGCTGCTCGCGCAAACCTAAACCGTACAGACGGGGTCAGGGAAAAATGGGGTCAGACACCATTTTCGTGAGACAAAGGACGGAAATTGGTATCTGACCCCATTTTTCCCATTTTTCGGCGGGCGGCGTTTCTCGATCGCGATGGCGTGATCAACCGCGATCACGGGTACGTGT
>DATLZG010000353.1:0-5459 GCA_035574095.1 Burkholderiaceae bacterium
GGGCTCAGACCGCCAGGCGCATGCACCAGCACATGCGTCACCTCCCCGCGCGCGCTCGGATCGGCCAGCCAGAACGCGTGCTCGTGCTTGTTCCCCTCGCCGAGGTCGTGGCCGGAGAGCTCAGGCGGAATGGCATCTTCACCACACATGCGCCTCGCCACGCCCATCACCGTCAGACGCAGCGCCTCGCCCACGCGCACGGCATCTTCGATCCGCGGCAGCGGCTTGGCGTAGAGGGCGAGGCGGGCGGTGGTGACCGCAGAAGCGGCCTTTGGGGCGCGCCGGCGCGATGTGACGCGAGTCGCCACTGCCTTGAGGGCATTCAGCGGCCTGCGGTAGCTCAGCCGGCGCGCCGCCGGTGGCAGGCTCCAGCCGGCAGCCTGCAGATCGCCGGTGTCCAAGCTCACCGCATCGAGCCAGTCGCCCGGCAACGTCTTCCCGAGTCTCTTCGGCGGCTTCCTGTGTGCACCGATTTGTTGGGCGCGGAACGCGGCATAGTCCGCAGGCGGACGCGGCGCCAGCAAGCGCACGATCTCGCCTATCTCGCCGGTCTCCTCGTCTACTTCCCCTTCGGCCGGAAGGCAGTTGTAGCCGTTTCTCCACTCCGTCCGCTCCGCATGTACCCAGGACTCAGCACGCCCAAAATAGCCCATGACTGCGAGCAACGCGTCGAGCATTTCCAGTTCAGCGGCCGGCAGATCCAAGTCCGGCCAAGACATGACGATCGGATCGTCGGGCGCCACCCTCGCGAAGGCGTCGAAGATGAGCGTGCGCTTATCTCCCTTGGTCGGCATGTAATGCCGCGTGTGGGCATGGACGACATTCTCTGGAAGGCGGATCTGCGGTGGAGCGGCTTCGGCGATGCGAGCAAGCAGCGTTTCCAGCCGCTCGCGCGGATAGCGCTTCGGATCAAGTTTGCGGTGCCACGTCGCGATTAGCGCGCGCGCCAGCCGCCATGGATCCGGTGGCCAGGCCACGTCTGCTTCGTTCACGTGGCGACCCCAGGGGTTCGCGTGATAGCGACCCGCGAGAAATGAAAGCGCGATAGTGAGCATAGACGGCTACTCGTCTTCGGTCGCTGCCCACTTACTCTACTTGGAGGCCTTTGCTGAAGCCTCCCACCGAACGGTCGTAATCCGCTTCTCCGGCGCGGGCCACCGTTGTTCCTCAGCGACCTTGGCAACGAGGCCGGGCAGCTCGTGTTCCAGTATCTCTCGGTCCGGAACGCTGAATCCCTCAGGACGCGTCACGCTCAGTGCATCGCATTCCAGATCACACGCCGTTCGGAGCCGCAGACCTTCATCGAGGAAAGCGCGAATCTTGTACAGCGCCATCGCGATCAGGAGCCGCGTTGCAGCATCTCCCAGGCCGTAGCCTCGAATCTGAGCAACGTCCAAGTTGAAGAAAGCAGTAATCTTGGGCGCGCTGAACTCCGAACGGGAAAACGGGACGTTACCGAAACCGCGCGCTGTGTCGCCGGATGGGTCGACGTGATCGTTTTTGACCCCGCCACTTTGTGCCTCACGCACGTCTTCGGCCTCTATGAAGGCAGATAGCGCGCGCGGCAGTCTTAGTCGGCCACCGGCAAGATCCGACTTGGCCAAGAAAACACCGTGCAGCAGCGCATTGGTATCCAGACGCAGCAGCACCGATGCCAGCTTTCGGATATCTACCGGTCCCTCTTCCATGTCGGCCAGCTCCCGCTTGAGCTGGTCGAGCACCGCGGTGTCTTTGCCTTCGAGAATGTACGGAGAGTTCGTGCGGTGCGCCTCAAGTAAGGTATTGGTAAGCGTTCGGCCCTGTTTGTCGAGCACCTTGATAACCGGCAACCCCTTTAACGGCGCGACCCAATCGTCGGCCGTCTTGTCCCAACATACTGTTTCCAGCCGGTTCGCCATGCTCTGCGCCGACTCCACCAACAGCATGCGCGTGCCGTCCGGGCCATCGTAGGTCGCCGGGCCGAGGTTGGGGAAGCCCGTGGGCTGGAAGCGCGTGCCTTGCAGCGGCTTGAGCCGGGCTTCGAGCAGCAGGCGGGGTGCAGAATTCAGAGCGGAAAAATCGAGGGCCATGGCGGATCTCCTTTACTCAATCCTGGGTTTCGGCGATTAGAACATCATCATCTAAGGTTTCTTTGCGCGCAGGCGCGATGCCTAGACGACGCAGCGTGTGATCCGTTTCTGTCCGAGTAAGCGGGATGGTCAATGCAGCCAGCAGGCGCGGACCATCGCTACCGCGCGGAACTTGTGGTGCATGCCGGCTTGGCAGCTTGCAGCCGACGACACGCAGGCGCTGCCAGGCGATGCGCAGCGCCCCGTTCACGTCGTCGGCGGCGAGTCGCGCGGGGATCTCAGCCGGCAGGCGCAGGCTGCGGTCGGGCGGCAGCCAGCCGATAGCTTTGAGCAGCGATTCCGCCGTGAAAAATGGCTTGAGCAGCGCATACGCTGTCGGAATAGGGATCGGTGCTCTGTCGATGTTCTGCGCCTGCCAGCCGTAAAGATTCACGCAGGAAAGGCCATGTATCAGCTCGGCGATCCGGCGCTCGTCGGTTTCGCCGGAAAGGAAATAATGAACATCATCGAGCGATGCCCCAGTCTGGCTGTGGAGAAACTCGCCTTCAGCACCAACGCGGACTGCTTCGATACGCCTTCTGCGCAGCAGCGCCGCCATATTGCGCTCGATGCTGCCCATGCCCCAACAGACCAAATGGCTCTGCTTGTCCCAATCGCGCCCGCTGCGGGATATGGGCACAAAGTGAGGCCGTATCCCGATCGTCACAGGCTTGCCATTGTCCTCGGCACGCATGGACAAGCCGGCCAACGCGAGGGCGATTCGGAATTCAGCGCTGCCATCGTCAGACTCCGTAACCCAACGCAATGACAACCTCGACACCGGGCCGATGGCTTCACGCACCGACGAACTGACGGTTGCAGTCGCTTCGATGCGGCCCAGCAGTCGCAGCACGCGCTCGACGGCCGGACGCTCGGCGCGCTGCGTCAGTGCGAACAGCGCCGCATCAAGCTGCGCAGCGAGCAAGCGGAAAGACTGTGGCGTCTTGTCGTCGCGCGCATGGCACTGGACCAGGTCAAGCCAATCGCCGATCTCGTCAATCAAGTCGGCCTTGGGATTGCGCTTGACTGGCACGCGTGCCAGCGGTGTAGCCAAAAACGCCTTGCCAGAGCGCATCAAAAAACCATAACGCTGGAAAGCGGTGATGCCTCGGTCTACGCCCAAGTGCGCGACGGCGCGTGCGAAGTCGAGACCGTCACGGGCCGGTCGGGTGCCCAAGGCCGCGCGCCCCTCCGAAAACAAGCTCTGAACCTCATCAAGCGTAAACGGCGCATGCCAGAGCGGCATCCAGATCTCGCCGCGATTCGGAATTTCCTTTTGGTCTTTTTGCTTGAAATCGTCTGTAATTGCCGCTGCGCCGGCCGTAGCCAGCCGGCTGCGTACCGTGAAGGGTGCAGACAGCACGGCTGCGGCGGACGACTCCAAGCGTCGGGCTGCAGACGCGGCAAAGAGCAGCGCCCCCTCAAGCATCAGGATGAAATCCCAGGGGTTGATACGGGCCGCACCCTCGAAACCTGCGCTCGCATTCGGCCCGCCCGCGCTGCCCGGCGCAAACTGCCCGATGGATCGTTCCGGCAGACCGGGGGCGACCTCACCGAAGAGCGCGGTTGCGAGCCAACCTTCCGATTCCGCTTTGGGCTCGCCGCTAGACGCGTCGAAGACCTCGCAGAGCCGCTGCATGAAGTTATTGGTGAAATCCAGATTGCCGTCATTGCCGCCTGTGCCAAGAAGCGGCGGAAACTCCGGCTCACCGTCTGCCAGGACAATCGCAGCGTCCAGCCATGGCAATACGTCGCCTGGAGCCGTGTTTCTAAAGTTCTGCAAGAACGCGTCCTTGATCCGCTCAGGTTTGTTCTCCGGTGCCTTGACGAGTCCAAAGCGCCTGACGACGGATCGACCAGCCAAAATGGCAGCTCGATAGTTGCGAAGTCGTTCACACGAGGATCGTTCGATTGCCTCGAGAGCTCGTGTTGCTTCCGTCGGGTGATCACGTTTCCCTGTCTTGATCTTCTTCCCGGTAACTGGGTCCTTTTCTTTCAGCTTGCCTTCCTGATAATAGAATCCGCTACCCCCATTCCACGGCGCCACCAATGGGGTCGGTCGATAGTCCTCAAGAAAGAACCGCAGCAGCTCATCGCGGTTCAGCCGCGTGCGCAACACAAAGGTGTCGTTGCGCCAGCAACTGGTAGCATCGGGATCGTCAGCTTGCTCAGCCACGAGCCGCAGCACGGCCAGCGCCTTGAGATACGAAGCGAGTGGCGTCGCCGTGCAACCCGCCAGTACGTGTTCATTTCGTGTCGTCATTGCTGCTCCTTCCGACTGGCACGCCAGTCGGCAACGCGCACCAGTGCCTCGCACCAAGCAAGCTGGAATGGTCCGAGCGCGCTCAACAAGCGGCGCGTGCGCACGGTCCATGACGGGCCGCACGCGCCCTCGCCAAGCTTCATGAGATCGAGCCGAAGTGTGCACGCTGCCACTTTCTCGCCGTCGGCAAAGCTCACCTGCGGAAGCGAATCGCCCTCCCAGACGCCGCGCGCAAACAGACGACCTTCCGGCGCTTCCGTTTCCTCGGGCATCGCACGCAGCGACAGCCGCACCTTGCCATGATGAGCCGCGATGAGATATGCGATGAGATTCGTCTGCTCATCGTTCGCGTAGCCGCGAGCATCCATCCACGCCAACATCGAAGCCAGCTCGTGGCGAAAATGCTTCCGTTCGATATCACCATCGCCCGTGCGAACGAAATAGCGTGCGCGCGGCACGGACCGGCCCGGTTCGCGGCCGGCCTTGGCCCAGAAACCTCCGCCCAGGTCTTGGTCGGTGCCTTTGCGATGCGCCTCGTGGAGCATGTTGTCAAAGGCTTCGTGAGCTTTGCCGAGATCGTGCCAGCGTGCGGCAGAGATCACCGCCTGAGGATGGACACCAGACAAAGCCTGACAGAGTGTGCGCGCCTCGCTCTCGACATCGGCAAGATGGCGCGAAAGCTCCACTGCTCGCACGAGCAAACTGCGGGGATCGCTGTCGTAGGCTTCGGGTTCACTCGCTCGCACATCCGCCGGCGAGAGTAGGGGGACTGGAGATTTCTCTTCGGGCAGAAGCCCGACATCCGACCGATAACCGCCCGAGCTCGCATTCAGCAGAATCAAGAGCCCGGGTCGCAGCCTCTCGCCATTGCCTAGCATTCGCCAGCGGTGCATCAAGGGGTCCCAGCGCCAGGCACGCACCTCATCGCGTTTGAGCAGCGCGCTGGCGGCACCGAGCCCGGCGCGGCACAGCTCGTCACGCGTCGGAGCTGACTGAGTCGGCGAATTGGGGTTGTTGTCGAACTCTCGCCAGAACAGCAGCACATCGGCGTCGTCGGCATCGCGCACATAGGGTGCGATGTCCACGTC
>DATLZG010000354.1:0-2089 GCA_035574095.1 Burkholderiaceae bacterium
GGCCCGCCGCGCCGCGGGCCTCACGTCGCGTCGCCCGCGCTCCCGCCTTGACCCTCACCGTCTCCTTGGCCGTCTTGTTCGCAGCGCTCCTGCACGCGAGCTGGAACGCGATGATCAAGGGCGGCGCGGACGTGCTGCTGAACACGGCGGCGATCGTCGCCGGCGCGGGCATCGTCGCGCTGCCGTTCCTGTTCGTCGTGCCGTTGCCGGCGCCGGCGAGCTGGCCCTACATCGGCGCGTCGGTGGCGATCCATCTCGCGTACTACTACCTGATGGTCAACGCGTACCGCACCGGCGATCTGAGCCTCGTGTACCCGTTGATGCGCGGCGTGGCGCCGCTGCTGACCGCCGTGTTCGGCATCTTTTGGCTGGCCGAATTGCCCGCGCCTTTCACTTGGCTCGGCATCGCGCTGATCTCGGCCGGCGTGTTCGCGCTGGCCTTGCGCAGCACCGATCACACGCTGTCGCCCAAGGCGGTTGGCTTTGCGCTGGCGAACGCGGCGGTGATCGCCGTGTACACGATCGTCGACGGCACCGGCGCGCGGCTGGCCGGCGATGCGTGGGCGTACATCGTCTGGCTGTTCGTGATCGACGCGGTGCCGTTCACTGCCTGGGTGCTGGCCGCGCGGCGCGAAGCGTTCGTGAAGTTCGTCGCAGCGACGCCGCTGCGCGGGCTGGTCGGCGGCGGGTTGTCCGCGGCGGCCTATGCGATCTCGGTGTGGGCGATGACGAAGGCGCCGGTGGCGGCGGTGGCGTCGCTGCGCGAAACGTCGGTGCTGTTCGCCGCGCTGATCGGTGCGCGCCTGTTGCGCGAAAAGCTGAATCGGCGCCGCTGGGCGGGCGCGGTTGCAGTCGTGACCGGCGTGATCGCGCTCAAGTGGGCATAAAGAAGGGCGGCTCGCGGCCGCCCTTGCAGGCAGCGCAAAAACTCAGATCGTCGCGCGCCGGCGCGCCACGATACCCAGGGCCAGCACGCCGATTGCGAACAGCGCGAGCACGCCGGGCTCGGGCACGCGGCCGATGAAGTCGAAGCTGGTCGCCAACGGAAAATTGCTCCACCCGTGCGCGATCCGGGCCACCAGCGTCATCGAGTACGCGCCGCTGACCGCTTCCCAGTCGGAGAACGACCCGCTGAAGGCCCCGCTGCCGGTCCCGGACCCCACCAGCGAGTCCGTACCGAAAGCCGTATTGGCGTCGGAAACGTACATCCAGTAGTTCACGGTGCCGGCCGAGAAGCCGCCGATGCCGCCGCCGAAGTTCAGCGCCGGGTAGCCGCCGGTGTTGACGAAATCCGTGTCAGTGAACGACACCGTCAGCGTGCCGCCGCTCGACGAGCTGGCATTGAGGCTGTTCAGGTGGATCTGGTCGCCGAGCACGTCGTGTCCGATTCCGATCACGAGGTTCAGCCACCAGTTGCCGATCGTGCAGCTCAGGCCGACGACGCCAGACTGGGTCATGGTGTCGCCGCAGGCGCCGCTCGAACCGTCTGCGACCGTCACCGTGGTCGTGCCGTCGGAGATGCGAAGAATCGGGGCTGCCTGTGCGGACCCTGCGACAGCGATAAGCGCGGCCAATGCGAATTTGTAGATCGACTTCACGAAACGCCTCCTCACCTGGTAGATACGCCACTGACGCCTTCTTGGTAGCAACGCGCGTTCCAGATCAGCAAATCAATGGGTTGCGCCACTGGGCGCCAGTAGACGTAAAGAAACTCGACACCGCAAAGGTGGGCGTCAGGGACTCTGGACCCCCTCAGGCGGCAGGTCGAACCGGAGCCGCCTGGGGCGCGAGATCGCGGATGCCGAGCTCGCGCAGGACCTCGGCCACGGCGGCGACGACGTTGCGCATCTCGTTCGCATCGATTGCGCCGATGCAACCGATGCGAAAGGTTTCGACCTGTGTCAGCTTGCCCGGGTACAGGATGTAGCCGCGCTCGCGCACGGCGCCGTAGAAGCGCTTGAAGTCGTACGCCGGGTCGGCGGGCGCGCAAAAGGTCACGATGATCGGCGCCTGCACCTCCGGCTTCAGGAACGGGCGAAAGCCCAGCCGCGTCATGCCTTCGATCAACGTGGCGCAGTTGGCGGCGTAC
>DATLZG010000355.1:0-3744 GCA_035574095.1 Burkholderiaceae bacterium
CGACCGCGTTGTTGTGGAAAAAGGGCGGCGTATCGGCGGCCTCGATCAGCACCGGCGTGTTGAACGTGCCGTCGCCCGGGCTGCGGAAGCCGTCGTCGCGCGGCACGCGCTCCTTCGTCAACCGCGCCGGCTGGTCGGGCAGATTCTCGACGCCGGTGTCGAAGTTCTGGTTGCCGAGATCGCCGCCGCCGAAGTTCGCGTTCGCGCCGGCGTTCGCATGGCAAAAATTGCACTTGCCGACTTTGTTGTCGAGGAACAGCGCCTGCCCGCGGCGCGCGACTTCGCCTTTCAGCGGCAGCGGCAGCTTCAGCTCCGCCTGCCGGCCGAGCGAAAGCTGAAACGCTTCGAGCGCGTCCAGTTCGGCGTCGGTCGGGAGCCGAAAGTCCACGCCGGGCACGCGCGCCAGCGTTTTCGTGAAATGCTGGATCACGGCGCCGACCGCAAACGAGCGCAATGAACCGTCGCCCGGCGCGCCGTCTCCGGACCACCCGGTGCGCGGCCCTGCCGGGCTCGCGATCGACGTGCGCAACGCGAGCGTGTGCGGTACGCCCCGCATTACGAAGCGGTTGTCAAGATCATCGAAGCCGTCGAGGTTTTCCAGGATCAGGCCGAACGCGCGCATCAGGCGCGGGTTCTCGAAATTCTTCGCCAACGCCGGGTTGAACTCGGCGACGAACAGCGGGTCGTCGGCCGGCAGGCGGGCGATGAACTTCGGGTCGAGCGTGAAGTTGTTGGTCGCCGGATGGCAGGTACCGCAGGTGCGGCCGTTGCCGGCGAACGTTTCGTTGAAGAAGATCTGCCGGCCCTTCTCGACCAACTCGGCCTGTGCGTCGGGCGGTGCGTCCGGTGCCGGCGCCGTCTGACACGCCGCCACCAGGGCAATGCCCGCGCAGCTTGCCAGCCGTACGAACCGAGGTGCGCGCATCGGGCCTCCGCGGCCGGTTTCGTGCCGGCAATCTATCGCACGCGCTCGTGCCGGCGTTGCCGGGAAAACGGGATCCTGACGTGTTCGCGTCGCGCCGCGTCAGCCGGTCGCCTCGCCGTGATGCGCCGCGCAGTTCTTGCCGCGCCGCTTGGCCGCGTACATCGCTTCGTCGGCGCGGCGCACGAGGTCGAAGCCGGTCGCGGCGTCGGCCGGCGCGAGCGCATAGCCGATGCTCGCGGTGATCGGCAGCGAGCCGCAGGCGCAGCCGCGCACCGCGGCAAGCAGGTGTGCGGCCATCGCCCGCGCCGCCGCCGCGTCCGGCAGATGCGCGAGCACCAGGAACTCGTCGCCGCCGAAGCGACCGACCGCATCCTGCGCGCGCACCGCAGCCTGCAACGCGCGCGCGACCGCCACCAGCGCGTCGTCGCCGGCGCGATGGCCGTGCAGGTCGTTGATCTCCTTGAAGCCGTCGAGATCGACGAAGAACAGCGCCAGCGGTTCGGCGTACGCGCGCGCCGTCGCCACTTCGATCCAGTCCATCAGCGCGCGCCGGCTCAGCACGTCGGTGAGCGCGTCGCGCTCGACACTGCGCTTCAGCGCCTGCTGCGCCAGCGTCAGCTCGTGCACATCGACGGTGGAGGTGTAGATGCCGACCACGTGGCCTGCTTCGTCGAAGTCGGGCGAATAGGTGGTCCGCACCCAGCGCGTGCCGAGGTGCGCCAGCTCGGTCAGGCGCGTGTACTCGCAGGTCTCGCCCGCCAGCGCGCGCTCGAAATACGGCCGGTGTTCGGCCCAGCGCCGCGCGCCGCGCACCTCCCCGATGTGGCGCCCGATCAACTGCGCGGCGCTCATGCCGGTGGCGCGCGTATAGGCGCGGTTGACGAAGCGCAGCGTGAAGTCGCGATCGACGTAGGTCAGCGGATAGGGGATGTTCTCGGTGAAACGGTCCAGCCGCCGCTGCGCGGCGCGCAGTTCCTCCTGCGCGGTGATCAGGTCGTGGATGTCGAAGGCGATCGTGTACACGGCGGTGACGCGACCGCCGGCATCGCGATCCGGAAATACCTGTACGCGCGCCCAGCGCGGCGGTCCGGGCCGGTGCGTCAGCAGCCGTTCATAGCTGACGGTGCGGCCGGCGAATGCGGCGGCGAATGCGTCGCGGGCGGCGTTCCAGGCCCGCTCGCCGTACAGCTCCGGCAGCGTGCGGCCGAGCAGATCCTCGCGCGGGCGGCCGGCCCAGGTGACGTAGGGCGCGTTGCAAAACGTCAGCGTGCATGCGGGGATCCAGCGGCCGATCGGCAGGTCGATCGCATCGACCAGCCGCTCGATGTGCGCAGTGCGCTCGAAGTCCGGAATCGAGTCCACGGTCAAGCCGCGCGCCGATCGAGCATCGCCTGCGCGATCGTGTTCACGTCGGTGTATTCCAGCTCGGCGCCGGCCGGCACCCCGCGCGCGAGGCGCGTGATCTTCAGCTGCGGGTCGCGCGCATGCACGAGTTCGGTGATGTAGTGCGCGGTGGCGTCGCCTTCCGGAGTGAACGAGGTGGCGATGATCAGCTCGCGCACCGTGCCCTCGGTGGCACGCGCCAGCAGCCGCTCGAGCTGGATCTCGCGCGGGCCGATGCCGTCCAGCGGCGACAGCCGGCCGAGCAGCACGAAATACAGCCCCGCGTACGACAGCGACTGTTCGATCGTCAACTGGTCGGCCGGACTTTCGACCACGCACAGCAGGCCAGCGTCGCGGCGCGGGCTGGCGCAGGTGGCGCAGATCTCTTCTTCGGTCAGCGTGTTGCAGCGGGCGCAGTGCCGGATCTCGCGCGCGGCGGCGAGCAGCGCTTCGCCCAGCGCGACCGCGGCGTCGCGGTCGTGCTGCAACAGGTGGAAGGCGATGCGCTGCGCGGAGCGCGGGCCGATGCCGGGCAAGCGCTTCAGCGCATCCACCAGTCGATCGAGCGTCGGGCCGAGTTTCACGTGACCGCCCGGGCCGCGCCTGTCAGAACGGCAGTTTGAACCCCGGCGGCAGCGGCAGGCCGGCCGTCAACTGCGCCATCTTCTGCTGCGACATCTCCTCGGCGCGGCGCACCGCGTCGTTGAAGGCGGCGGCGACCAGGTCTTCCAGCATGTCCCTGTCGTCGCCGACCAGCGACGGGTCGATCGCCACGCGCCGCACCTGGTTCTTGCAGGTCATCACGACCTTCACCAGCCCGGCGCCGGCCTGACCTTCGACTTCGAGCTGGGCCAGCTCTTCCTGCAGGCGCTTCATGTTGTCCTGCATCTTCTGCGCCTGCTGCATCAGGCCGGCGAGTTGGTTCTTCATCATCTTGGGTCCCTGCTTCAATCGATCGGCTTGATCGAGTCCGGATCGACCCGCGCGCCGAAGTTCTCGATCAATTGTTGCACGAAGGGATCGGCGTAGATCGATTCCTCGGCGCGCTTCTGCCGTTCGCCGCGCGCGAGCGTGGCGCGCGCGGCCGCGGTGTCGGTCGCCGCGCCGACTTCGATCTGCAGCTTGACCGGACGCCCGAAATGCTGTGCCAGCGCCTGCCGCAGCCGCTCCACCGCGCCGCCCTCCGCCAGCGTCTTCACCGGCACGCGCAGGCGGAACACGTCGTTGTGCGCCGACACCAGTTCGCTACGCGCCGCCAGCTCGCGCGCCATCGCGGTGATCGGCAGCTTGGCCACCAGTGACGGCCAGTCGAGGTCCGCGGTCCGTGATCCTTGATCCGCGGTCGCCGATGCGTGATCCGTCGTCCCTGCTCCCCGGTCAGCGGCCGCGGCCGGCGGGCGCGGACGAGTCGGGGCACGCGCGACCGGGGCGGACGT
>DATLZG010000356.1:0-2296 GCA_035574095.1 Burkholderiaceae bacterium
CGCGCCAAGTCGCGCTTCCTCGCCGCTGCCAGCCACGACCTGCGCCAACCGATGCATTCGCTGGCGCTGTTCGCGGAAGCGCTCCAACTGCAGCCGCTGCCGGAGCCGGCGCGAGCGATCGTCGGGCACATGGGCGAGTCGGTGCGGGCGTTGGCATTCGAACTCGACCAGTTGCTGGACATATCGAAGCTCGACGCGGGCATTGTCAAGGTCAAGCTCGAAGCGGTCGCGCTGCGGCCGCTGCTCGAACGCCTGACGGCGCAGGCCGCGGAAGCGGCGCGCGCCAAGGGCCTCGCGGTCGAACTCGAGTGCGATGCCACGCTGGCCGCGCGATCCGACGTCGGGCAACTGGAGCGCATCGTGCGCAACTTGCTGGACAACGCCGTCAAGTACACCGACCGCGGCCGCATCCGCGTCAGCGCCGAGGCTTGCGGCGACGCGGTCGAAATCGCCGTGGAAGACACCGGCCGCGGCATTGCGGCGCACGAGCAGGAACGGATCTTCGAAGAGTTCTACCAGATCGACAATCCGGAGCGCGACCGCCAGCGTGGCCTTGGGCTAGGACTAGCGATCGTCCGCCGGCTGGCCGCGCTGCTCGGCACCGAAGTCGCCGTGCAGTCCACGCCGGGCGCCGGCGCACGTTTCGCGATGAGGCTGCCGTTGCACGCGCAGATCGCCGATCGCCCCGACACTGGTCCCATCGATTGGCGACCGCTGCACGTGTTGGTCGTCGACGATGAAGCGGCCGTGCGCATCGCGATGCGCACGCTGCTCGAAGGCATGGGTTGCCGCGTCACCACGGTCGGCGATACAGATGAGAGCGTGGCGGCGCTGGCGCACGGACGGCCGGACATCGTGCTCGCGGATCTGCGCTTGCGCGGCTCACAAACTGGGATCGACGCGATCGCGGCGCTGCGTGAAAGGGCACCCGGCCTGCCGGCGATCCTGATCAGCGGCGACACAGATCCGCAGCGGCTACTGCAAGCACACGAGGCGGGGTTCCCGCTACTGCACAAACCGTTGAGCGCGCAACAGTTGCAGCAAGCGATCACCGAAGCGCTCGGTGATGCGCGCAACCCATGAGTACCACTTTCCCGCCGCTTGACGATGCGTTGGTCGCGGGCGGACCGCGCTGGCTGTCGCGCGGCTTTGAAGTCCTCGCACACGAGCTCGCTCGGCACGACGCGCAGCGCACGCGCGGGTCTTACGACTTCGACATTGCGATCGTCGGCAGCGGCTACGGCGGCGCGCTGGCCGCCGCGCAGTTGGCCGGCTGCACCGTGACGGAGGGCGACCGGAGGCGGCCGGTCACGCTGTGCGTTCTGGAACGCGGAGCCGAGTATCCGGCGGGCAAGTTTCCGTCCCGCTTTGCCGAGTTGGGCGGGCACGTGCGCTTCAGCACCGCGCATGCAACCGCCGCGCGCGGCGTGCGCGAGGGGCTGTTCGACTTGCGCATTGGCCCGGACGTCTGCGCGCTGGTCGCCAACGGGCTGGGTGGCGGCTCGTTGATCAACGCTGGGGTCATGGAGGCACCCGCGCCGGAAGCGTTCGACTCCGCCTGGCCGCGCGCCATCGACGCCCGCACGCTGGCGCCCTACTACAAGGCGGCCCGCAAACTGCTCGGCGCGCACCAGAACCGCATCACCGCACAGCGCGATGGGCTGGGTCGTCCGCTGGCGCCGCCACCCAAGTTCGACGCGCTGAAGTCTCTCGACGCGGCGAACGCGCGCGCGGTGGACTTGTCCGTTTCGCTCAACGGCGGCGCCAACGTCTGGGGCGTGACTCGCGACGCCTGCCTGCGCTGCGGCGACTGCGCCACCGGCTGCAACCACGACGCCAAGGATTCGCTGGATGTCGGGCCGCTCGTGCACGCGCGTCGGCGCGGCGCGCACCTCTATACGGGAGCCACCGTGCTGCGCGTGCGCCCGATCGCCGGCGGCCAGCCCGGCTGGGAGATCGTGGCCACCTACACGCACGAGAAGTTGCGTAAGCGTCAAGGCGCACCGCTCGCGCTGCGTGCGCGCCGCGTGATACTCGCCGCCGGCACCTTCGGCTCCACCGAGATCTTGCTGCGCTCGGCAGGCGAGGAACTGCCGCTCTCGCCCAAGCTCGGTCAACGCTTCTCCACCAACGGCGATGCGATCGCCGCGGTCTACCGGACGAGTGCATGTGTGCGCCCCGCCGCACGGGAGACGGAGCCGCCGCCGGCCCGCGACGTCGGCCCGACGATCACCGCGATGATCGACCGGCGCTGCGCTGGCGACGTGCCGCTCGTGATCCAGGAACTGTCGGTGCC
>DATLZG010000357.1:0-5026 GCA_035574095.1 Burkholderiaceae bacterium
GGCGTGGCGATTCCGCACGGCCGCATCAAGGGTCTGAAGGAGGCCGCCGCCGCGTTCATCCGGCTCGCCGAGCCGGTGCCCTTCGACGCGCCCGACGGCCGGCCGGTGCGGCTGCTGATCTTCCTGCTGGTGCCGGAGCAGGCGACCCAGCAGCACTTGGACATCCTGTCCGAACTGGCGCAGATGCTGTCGGACAAGTCGTTCCGCGAAAGCCTGCTCACCGCGACCGAACCCGCCGCCGTGCACGCGTTGCTGGCGAACTGGGAGCCGGTTCGCCCCGCCGCCTAGCGGGCCCATGTCCGACGCCCCAACGGGGCTCATGCCCGCGGCCATGGTTTCGGTGCGGACACTGTTCGAGGACAACCGCGAGGCGCTGGCGCTGACTTGGGTTGCCGGGCGCAGCGGTGCGGAGAAGCGGCTCAGCGCGCGCGATTCCTTGGGCAGTGTGGCTGCGGCCGATCTGGTCGGTCATCTGAACCTCATCCACCCGAATCGCATTCACGTGCTCGGCGCGCCCGAAGTGCGCTACATCGAGCGCATGGACCCGGGACGACGCGCCCATCATCGGCAGGAGTTGCTCGCCGGCGGTGCGATCGGGCTGATCGTCGCCGAAAACCTGCCGGTGCCGGCCGACATGCTCGAAGCCGCCGATCCGGCCGGACTGCCGGTGTTCACCACACCGCTCGCCGCCGCCGAGGTGATCGACCTGCTGCGCATCTATCTGTCCAAGGCGCTCGCAGTGCACTGTTCGATGCACGGCGTATTCATGGACGTGCTCGGCATGGGGGTCTTGATCGCCGGTGAGTCGGGCGTGGGCAAGAGCGAACTCGGGTTGGAGCTGATCAGCCGCGGCCACGGGCTGGTGGCCGACGATGTGGTCGACTTCGCGCGCGTCGCGCCCGACACGATCGAGGGGCGCTGCCCGCCGCTGCTTGCCAATCTGCTCGAAGTGCGTGGGCTCGGTCTGCTGGACATCAAGGCGATCTTCGGCGAGACCGCTGTGCGCCGGAAGATGAAGTTGCGGCTGATCGTCGAGCTGCGGCGCGCCAGCGCCGCCGAGATGATGGAGCGGCTGCCGCTTTCCGGCATGACCGAGGAGGTGCTGGGGCTGCCGATCCACAAGGTCGTGATCCCGGTGGCCGCCGGGCGCAACCTCGCCGTGCTGCTGGAGGCGGCCGTGCGCAACACGATCCTGAAGCTGCGCGGCATCGACACGATGGCCGACTTCCAGGAGCGCCAGCGGCGCGCGATGGAGCCGTGAGCCGTTGTCGGTGATCCGGCGACCGTTGACCGTTGGCTCTCGGCGGGCAACGCCCAAGGCGGGTGGTCAGAGTCGGTCAACCGCCAGACGGGCGCGCGCGTTGCCCGGCGGTCGGCGCGGCAATGGCCGCGCCGACCCACCACGTCCTATCGGAGGAGAGTCCATGGTCAGACAAGCACTGCTAGCCGTCTGTATCGCCCTGCCGCTCGCCGCCCTCGCGGCCGAGGAGAAGAAGCCCACCGCGCAGCAGCAGAAGATGGCCGCCTGCAACAAGGAGGCTTCCGACAAGAAGCTCGCCGGTGACGAGCGCAAGAAGTTCATGTCGGAATGCCTGTCCGCCGGCAAGCCGGTCGCCGCGGCGGACAAGAAAATGACGCCGCAGCAGGAGCGGATGAAGGCGTGCAACAAGGAAGCCGGCGACAAGAAGCTGGCCGGCGACGCGCGCAAGAAGTTCATGTCGGAGTGCCTGAAGGCGGGCTGACGCGCGTTGCGGCGAGGTCCGAAGGGGGGCGCGGTTTCGCCCCCTTTTTGTTGCGGGGCGCCGTCGGCGGGCCGTGCCAAAATCCGCTGGCGGTCCGTCCGTCCGCGTATCGCGTTGCCCGCATGAGACTCGTCCTCGTCACCGGCATGTCCGGGTCCGGCAAGTCGGTGGCCATCCGGCTGCTCGAGGACATCGGCTACTACTGTGTGGACAATCTGCCGGGCCGCTTTCTGGCCGACGTGTGCGCGTTTCTGACCGCCACCGGCCACGACGACTTGGCGGTCTCGATCGATGCCCGCTCCGAGGCCGCGCTCGGCGAACTGCCGGCGATCGTCGGCAGCCTGCGCAAGACCGGCTACGACGTGCGCATCCTGTTCTTGACCGCGTCGACCGCCGCGCTCGTGCAGCGCTACTCGGAGACGCGACGCCGCCATCCGCTTTCGCAGCGATTGGCCGCCGCCGGGGGCGGCGTCGAAGAGCCGACGTTGATCGAGTGCATCGAGGCCGAACGCGAGCTGTTGGCACCGCTCGATGCGCTCGGCCACACGATCGACACCGGCGATCTGCACCCGAATACGCTGCGCCAATGGGTGCGCGAGTTCGTCGATTCGCCGCCCAGCCGCCTGACGCTGGCGTTCGAGTCGTTCGCGTTCAAGCACGGGATTCCGGTCGCGGCCGACCTCGTCTTCGACGTGCGCAACCTGCCGAATCCGCACTATGACCCGCAGTTGCGCCCGCTGACCGGCCTCGACGAACCGGTGGTCGCGTTCCTCGCCTCGGCGCCTATCGTCGCCGAGATGATCGACGACATCGCGCGCTTCATCGAGCGCTGGCTGCCGAGCTACGTCGCCGACAACCGGCATTACGTGACGGTCGCGATTGGATGCACGGGCGGGCGGCACCGCTCGCCGTACGTCGTCGAACAGTTGGCGCGGCGCTTCGGCGCGCGCGAACACGTGCTCGCGCGGCACCGCTCGATTCAGCGCGGCAAGTGAACTCGATCCCGCTCTTTCCGCTGCACGCCGTGCTCTTTCCCGACGGCGTGCTGCCGCTGCGCATCTTCGAAGCGCGTTACATGGACATGGTGCGTGACTGCATGCAGCGCGACGCCCCGTTCGGCGTGTGTTTGATCGCCAGCGGCTCCGAGGTCGGCGCGCCGGCGCGTACCGAGGAGGTGGGCTGCCTGGCACGCATCGTCGCCTGGGACATGGAACAGCTGGGGCTCCTGCACATCCGCACGCTCGGCGGCCAGCGTTTCCGCGTGCGCAGCACGCGCGCGCAGGCCGACCAACTGCTGGTGGCCGACATCGATCTGATCGACCCCGACGTCGACTGCGCGCTCGACCCGGAACACGAGCCTTGCGCCGCGCTGCTGGTGCGGGTGATCGACGACGTGCGGGCGCAGCTGGCGGAGAAGCGCCGCGTCGGCCTGGCCGAAGGCGACGTGCTGGGCAGTCTGCCGTTCGAAGAACCGTTTCGCTTCGACTCCAGCGTGTGGGTCGGCAACCGCCTGTGCGAAATCCTGCCGGTGCCGTTGAAGGCCAAGCAGAAGCTGATGGAGCTGGACGACGCGCACACGCGGCTGCAGATCATCACGCAGTACCTGCGGCAGCACGCGGTGCTGAAGTGAGTTTCCAGCGATGGCGCGCCTGCCGTACCTGCCCGCCGACCTGGCGCAACCGGATGAGCTGGTGGCGGCGATTCGCGCCCGCCGCGGCGGCCGGCTGCTGAACCTCGACCGCCTGCTCTTGTACAGCCCAGCGCTGGCCGCCGGCTGGAACGCGCACCTGCGCGCGGTGCGCAGCGAGCTCGCGCTCGACCCGAAGCTGCGCGAGCTCGCGATCTGCGCGGTCGCTGCCCTCAATGGCGCCGAATACGAATTCGTCCATCACGCGCCGGAGTTTCTCGCCGCCGGCGGCACCGAGCGCCAGCTCGCGGCGCTGCGTGCGCCCGAGCAGGCGCTGGTCGACCCGACGCTGTTCGACGCGACGGAACGCGCGGCGCTCGCGTTGACGGTGGAGATGACGCGTCGCGTCGCGGTCGACGAGGCGACGTTCGCCGCCGTGCACACGGCGCTCGGAGCGCGCGGCACCGTCGAGCTCGCCGGCGTGATCGCGACCTACAACATGGTGTCGCGTTTTCTGGTCGCGCTCGGCGTCGAGCCGGAGTGAGCGGCGCCCAACTCGCGCAACAGCGTGCGTACCGGCGCCGGTAGCGCCGCGGTCTCGATGTCGGCCAGCGGCAACCATCGGTCGTGCGGTTCCGCCGTCCGCGGTCGCAGCTGCCCGATGCGCGCCAGATGCGGCACGGCGAGCAGCGTGAAGTGCGTGAACTCCAGTCGTCGCGCCGGCAGGCGGCGCACTTTGCATGACGGCGCGATGCCCGGCAGCGCTTCGTTTACCGCGCGTGCGGAAGCGAACTGCGGCGGCGCCAGCAATCCGCCCCAAAGGCCGACCGGTCCTTGCTGCCGCAGCAGCACGCGGCCGTCGTGCACTGCCAGCAGCCAATGGGCACGGCGCAGCGGCCTGGTGCCGCGCACCCGCGGCGCCGGCAACGTCTCGATGCGTTGCTCGCGTTTGGCGACGCAGGTGTCCGCGAGCGGACAGGCCGCGCAGCGCGGCGCGGTGCGCACGCAAACGGTCGCTCCGAGATCCATCAGGCCCTGTGTATATGCCGGCATGTCTGCGGCGGCGGGCAGCAGCGCTTCCGCTTGCTGCCACAGGCGCCGCTGTACGGCCGCAGTGGAAGGATCGCCCTCGATGCCGAAGTGGCGTGCCAGCACGCGCTTGACGTTGCCGTCGAGGATCGCCGCCCGTTCGCGATAGCAGAACGCCGCGATCGCCGCTGCCGTCGAGCGGCCGATGCCGGGCAGTCGCTCGAGTTCTTTCGCGGCGCGCGGAAACGCCCCGCCGTGTTCGTCGACGATCGCGCGCGCACACGCATGCAGGTTGCGCGCGCGCGCGTAGTAGCCGAGCCCCGACCACAGCTTCAGCACGTCTTCGAGCGGTGCGGCGGCAAGCGCCCTCACGTCGGGAAAGCGCGTCAGGAAACGTTGGTAATACCCGATCACGGTGGCGACCTGCGTCTGCTGCAGCATGACCTCGGCCAGCCATACGCGATATGGATCGCTGCCCGACCACGGCAGATCGTGCCGGCCGTGCGCACGTTGCCACCCAACGACGCGCGCGGCGAAGTCGGCACCGTGTGTCGTCCGCGGTCGGCTCTGTCGCATCCCAACCTCCTCGGGCCGTGGATCGTGCCAGATCCGGCGTTGACCGGGCGCG
>DATLZG010000358.1:0-5862 GCA_035574095.1 Burkholderiaceae bacterium
GGCCGCCGTTACCGCGCAAACGCAGCGTGGAACTGCATCACCGCCATCGCCGGGCACGAAGACAGCTTGTTCGTGGCCAATGGCTCGAGTGTCCATCCGGCCGCGCAATGGCAGCGCGACTTGATGGAGCGCGGCGCCACCGGCAGCGTGTGGCGGCTCGACTTGGACAGCGGCACCGCGGCAACAGTGGCCTCCGACCTGGCGTTTCCGGCGGGTCTGGCGGTAGACGCGGACGGCGTCGTCTGCGCCGAAGCCTGGCGCCACCGGCTGCTGCGCTTGGCCACACCGTCCGCGCCGGTGCGGGTGCTGTGCGCCGATCTGCCCGGCTATCCGGGTCGCCTGGCGCCTCGTCCCGACGGGTGGTGGCTGGCCGTCTTCGCGCCGCGCTGCCAGCTCGTGGAGTTCGTGCTGCGCGAGCCCGCGTTCCGCCGCCGCATGCTGGCCGAAGTGCCGCCGCCGTACTGGATCGCGCCGACGCTGCGCGCCGGCCGCAGCTTCTACGAGCCGCTGCAGGGCGGGGCGGTCAAGCAGTTGGGCCTGCTCAAGCCTTGGGCGCCCACGTTGTCGGCCGGCCTGTGCGTGGCGCTGGACGCAGCGTTCCAGCCGCAGTTTTCCCTGCACAGCCGCGCCGACGGCCACACGCACGGCGTCACGGCGGCGGTGCAGATGGGTGGCGATCTTTACGTCGCCGCGCGCGGCGACGGCGTGGTGGCACGCATCGCGGCCGACGATCCGCGCACGCCGCGGCGGGAGGGGCGATGACGCCGCTGCTCGAACTGCGCAACGCGACGAAGGAGTACCGCGGCGTGGCGGTGGTCAAGGACGTGACCTTCACCCTGCACCGCGGCGAGGTGCATGCGTTGCTGGGCGAAAACGGCGCCGGCAAGTCCACGCTCACCAAGATGCTCGCCGGCGTCGTCGCACCGACGGCCGGCGACATCCTGCTCGAGGGCGAGCGCGTCGAGTTCGCGTCTCCCGGAGAAGCCCTCGCGCGTGGCATCGCGATGGTCTATCAGGAGACCAGCCTCGTGCCGTCGCTGACGGTGGCGCAAAATCTGTACCTGATGGACCGCCGACGCATGCACCGTCTGCGCGGAACCTACATCGCCGCGCAGCAGTTTTTGCAGTCGTTGGGCTTCCACGTCGACCCGACCGCTCTGGTGTCCAGCCTGGGTGCGGGGCAGAAGCAGATGGTGGAGATCGCGCGCGCCGTGCACCACGACGCGCGCGTGATCATCTTCGACGAGCCGACCGCCACGCTTACCCCGGAGGAGAAGCAGCAGTTCTTCGGCTTGATCCAGCGCCTGCGCGCGCGCGGCGTGTCGATGGTCTTCATCTCGCACGCGTTGGAGGAGGCGTTGCGGATCGCCGACCGCATCACCGTGCTGCGCGACGGCCAACACGTCGTGACCGACACGGCCGCGGCCTTCGATCGCGAGAAGATCGTGCGCGCGATGGTTGGCCGCACGCTCGGCAAGGCCCTGTACGGCGAGCGGCGCCGCACGCTGCGCCCGCCCGGCGCGAAAGTGCTGAGCGTGCAGAACCTGTCAATGGCCAACCGTGTGCGCAACACGTCGTTTTCGGTGTACGCGGGGCAGATCACCGGCGTCTTCGGCCTGATCGGATCCGGGCGCACCGAGGCGGCGAAAGTCGTCGCCGGCGTCCTCAAACGCGACCTGTTCCACGGCGGCCAGGTGCGTCTGCACGGACGGCCGGTGCGCTACCGCACGCCGCGGCCGGCGGTGCGCGATGGGCTGGTCTATGTAACGGAGGACCGCAAGGCCGAGGGCTTCTTCGAGACGATGTCGATCGCCGAGACCATTTATCTGGGTGCCCTGGCGGGCGGGCAGGCACGTTCGCCGATCGTGAATGCGCGCGAGATGAAGGCGCTGGCCGAGAAGTGGATCGGCGCGCTGTCGATCCGCGCTCCCGATGCCCGGGCGCGCGTAGTGGAGCTGTCCGGCGGCAATCAGCAGAAAGTCGTGGTGGCCAAGGCCCTGGTGGGCAAGCCGTCGCTGGTGATTTTCGACGAACCGACGCGCGGCGTCGACGTGGGCGCGATCGCGGAGATTCACCACTTGATCCAGCGGCTGGCCGACGAAGGCGTGGCCGTGATGGTGATCTCTTCGTACCTGCCCGAAGTGCTGCACCTGTCGGACCGCATCCTCGTGTGCCGGCAGGGCCGGATCGTCGAAGAGTTCGACGGCCAGGAAGCGACCGAGGAGAAGATCATGTACGCGGCGGTGCACTGATGGACGGACTGAAAACCACACGCCCGGTGAGGGTCGTCAAGACGATCGCCGACATCGAAGCCATCGAGAGCCTGCCCTATGACCATTGGGTCACGGCACACAACCTGCACGACCTGCTGGGCGCGACCGCGCTGCACGGCGCGCAGCGGCCCGCGCTGACCGTGCTGCGCTCGCCCGATCCGCACGACGTCGGCGGGCATTGGACGCACGGCGAGTTGCTTTACGAGGCACGTCGCAGTGCCAACCTGTTCCGCGCGCTCGGGCTCGGCCCCGCTGGCGGCGTGGCCGCGTTCCTGATGCCGACGCTGCCCGAGCTGCCGGCGCTGCTGCTCGGAGCACAGATCGCCGGGGTGGCCGGTTCGCTCAACTACCTGCTGAAGCCCGAGGCCATCGCCGATCTGCTGAACGCGATGCGCGCAACCGTGCTGGTCGTACCGGCGCGGGCGCTGGACGCGGCGTGCTGGGAGGCTGCGCGTGCCGTGCGCGAGCGCGTGCCGACGCTGCGCCATGTCCTGGTGGCCGGCGGCGGCCGGCCCTGCGCGGCCGCGGATCTCGCGCCGCTTGGCGGTATCGACGCAGCCGCGGAACTGCGCGCGCATGACGGCGCGCGCCTCGCGTTTGAACTCACGGCCGGCCGCGACACAGTGTGCGCGTTGTTCCATACCGGCGGCACCACCGGGCGGCCCAAGCTCGTGCGGCTGACGCACGGCAACCAGATCCACGCCGCTTTCGGCTTTGCGCAGGTCTTCGGTTACGACGAGAACGACGTCGTCATCGACGGCCTGCCGTGGTTTCACGTCGGCGGGACCATGACGGTCGGACTGGCGCCGCTGGCCGCCGGCGGCCATCTGATCGTGCCGTCGCCGTACGCGCTGCGCCCACCGGCGGTGATCGAGGGCTATTGGCGGCTGGTGAAACACTTCCGTGCCACCGTCGTCGGCGGCGTGCCGACGTCGATCGCCGCGCTCGCGAATGCCTGGCGCCCGGGCGACGATGCGTCGACGGTGCGTATGGCGATGACCGGCGGTGCGGTGCTGCCACGCGCGGTGGGCGAGCGCTTCGAGGCGATCACCGGCATCCGCATCTACGAAACCTACGGCATGACGGAGACCGCCGCGGCCATCGCATTCAATCCCGGGCGCGGCGAGCCGCGTGCGGGCAGTGTGGGGTTTCGCGCACCCTACTCGCGCACGCGCATCGTGCGCTTCGAGTCAGGTCAGCCCGTGCCCTGCGCGCCGCTGGAAACGGGTCTGGTGCAAGTGCGTGGCCCGCAGGTGTTCCCTGGTTATGTGAACGCCGCGCACAACGACGGCGTGCTTGACGAGGAAGGGTGGCTCACCACCGGCGACCTGGGCTACCTTACCGAGGACGAACGCCTGGTGCTGACGGGGCGCGAGAAGGACCTGATCATCCGTAGCGGCCACAACATCGATCCGGCGGCGATCGAGGACGTCGCCAACCGCTTCGTCGGCGTGCAGATCAGCGCGGCGGTGGGCATGCCCGACGCCCACGCCGGCGAGGTGCCGATCCTGTTCGTGGTGCCGCAGCCGGGCGCCGCCATCGATCTCGAAGCGCTCCAGCGTTATCTGCAAGCGTCGGTACATGAGCCGCCGGCGCGGCCGAAGTGCGTGCTGCTTTTGGACGCGCTGCCGGTCACCGCGGTGGGCAAGGTCTTCAAGCCAAAGCTGCGCGAGCTGGCGATCGAGGAAAAGGTGCGGCAGGAAGTGCAGCGCCACTGCGGATCGGCGGCCTCGGCCCAGGTGCAAGTGACGGTCGATGCACAGCGGCGCACCGTCGTCGACGTCGCGGTGCGCGATGCCGATCCGCAGGCGCTGACCGCGTTGGCGCGGGCGCTCGAGCCGCTGGCGCAGACCTACTGCGTGCGGCCGTTGCCGTGATCGGCCACAGGCCCGGGGCGGGACCAGATCGCACGGCCGCGCCCGGGCGCACGCGCGCAACGGCGCGTGCGCGCCAAGGCGGGCCGACGGCGTCGGCGATCCCGCGCCGCGATCGCGCAGGTGAAGACTCGATGACGTCGTCGCCCGGTCGCGCGGACGCGTCGGCGCACGAGGTGTTTCGGCACAGGAGCTGACATGAACATCGAACCGCTGGTCCTCGTCGAACCCGATGCGGCCGGCTTCGCGTTGCTGACCCTGAACCGCCCACAGGCGATGAACGCGCTGTCTCGCGCGCTGATGGCCGCTCTCGCCGAGCGCATCGATGCATTGGCGGCCGACCCCGCAGTGCGCGTGTTGATCCTCACCGGCGCGGGCCGGGCGTTCTGCGCGGGTCTGGACCTCAAGGAGCTCGGGGCTGGCCAGGCCACGCTCGGCAGCGGCGAGCTTGGCGTGGCTGACAAGGATCCCGTCGCCGCGCTCGAGCGCTTTCCCGGGCCGGTGATCGGCGCGATCAACGGCGCTGCTGTCACCGGCGGCTTCGAGCTCGCAATGGCGTGCGACGTGCTGCTCGCTTCGACGGAGGCGCGCTTCGCCGATACCCACGCCCGCGTCGGCATCGCACCGGCCTGGGGGCTGTCGCAGAAGCTCAGCCGCGCCGTCGGCCTGTACCGGGCCAACGAGTTGCATCTGACTGGGCGTTGGCTGAGCGCTGCGGAAGCCGATGCCTGGGGGTTGGTCAACCGCGTGGTGCCGGCCGAGCGCCTGCTCGACGAAGCGCGCGCGATGGCACGCGCGATGCTCGATGCCGCGCCGGGGATGCTCGCCGCGATGAAGGCTACAGTGCGCGACGGCCATGCGCTGCCGTTCGGCGCAGCCTTGGCGCTGGAGCGCGAACGCGGTCGCGCGCATAACGCGACGCTCGACGCTGCGTCGATCGATTCACGGCGCGAAGCGGTGCGCCAGCGCAACCGAGCCTGCTGATCGCATCCCGCGCCCGCGCACCTGTGGTGCCGATCGGAAGCACCGCCGTTGGCCCGGTGCGCGCCACCGATCGGCCGGCTTGCCTGAGGCCCGGCGCCGCGCAGACTCCGCCGCCTCAGTGCTCGCTGCGTTGCCGTCGCCCGCACACTTGCGCCGCCGCGCTGCGCGCGCGCACACTGGCGCCGTCATGAACGGCCGGCGGAGGGGTCGATGGCGGCAGCGCGCAGCGTGGCGCAAACGGTGGTGGACTTCCTGGTCGCGCGCGGCGTGGACCGCGTGTTCGGCCTGCAGGGCGGACACATCCAGCCGATCTGGGACGAGCTGGCGCAGCGCGGCGTGCGCATCGTGGACGTGCGCGACGAAGGGGCGGCCGTGCACATGGCGCATGCGCACGCGGTATTGACGGGCGGCGTCGGTGTGGCGCTGGTGACCGCCGGCCCCGGCGTCACCAACTGCGTGACGGCGATCGCCCATGCGCAGCTCGAGCGCGTGCCGGTGTTGCTGATCGGCGGCTGCGCGCCGCGGCCGCAGGACGATCTCGGTCCGCTGCAAGGCACGCCGCACGTGCAGATCCTGCAGCCGGTCACGCGCCTGGCGCGCACGCTGCGCGTGGCGGACAACGTGCTGCGCGATCTGGACAAGGCGGTGGCCGCCGCCTTGGGCGAAGGCACGGCGCCGGGGCCGGTGTACGTGGAGATTCCGACCGACGTGTTGCGGCAGACCGTGCCGGC
>DATLZG010000359.1:0-4174 GCA_035574095.1 Burkholderiaceae bacterium
CCTCCGGCAGGCAGTCGCTCAGATCGACGTCGCGCAATGCGCGCTCGATGCGCGCTCGCAGCCAGTGCTGCGGCAGGCCTTCGGCGCTCGGATAGACGGGGGTCAGCCGCGTCGGCAGCGACGACCGGTCATCGGCGGCGCGCAGGCGCGGATGGACCATCTCCAGGCCGCCGAGCGCGCCGCCGCGCACCGTGCCCAGCGCGCGCACGCGCCGGCCCGCGGCGAGCGCCTTGACCTGCGACGGATAGAAGTTCAGGAACCGCAGCAGCAGTTCCCCGCCGGCATCGGCGAGCCGCGCAACCAACTGGCGCCGGCCGCGATACACGACTTTCGATTCGACGATCTCGCCTTCGACCTGCGCCTCGTCCCCCGCCGTCAATGCCGCGATCGGGACGACGCGCGTCTCGTCCACGTACCGCAGCGGCAAGTGCAGGACAAAGTCCCAATCGGTGCGCAGCCCGAGCTTGGCGAGCCGCTGCTGCCGCGAGCGGCGCTCGCTTGAACGTTGCCCGTCGCCCGCTGCCGCTCGACCGATACCGCGCTCGCGCTGCCGGGCGGTGCTCACGGGCAACGGACAGCGGAGAACGGATTCCGGATCACAGCACCAGAATCGCTTCGACCTCGAACTGCGCGCCGCGCGGCAAACTGGCCACGCCGATCGTCGAGCGCGCCGGATACGGCTGCGGCACGACCTCCGCCATGATGTCGTTGACCTTGGAGAAGCGCGCCAGGTCGGTCAGGAACAGCGTGAACTTGACCGCGTGCGCGAGCGTGCCGCCGGCGGCCTCGGCCACCGCCGCCAGGTTCTTGAACGCCTGCCGCACCTGCGCCTCGAAGTCGTCGCTGACCAATTGGCCGGTTGCCGGATCCAGCCCGATCTGCCCGGACAGGAACACCACCAGCCCGGTCTTGACCGCCTGCGAATACGGACCGATCGCGGCCGGCGCTTTCGAAGTCGAGATGATTTCTTTGTTCATGTCGTTTCGCCTCCTTGCCGGCGCACGAATTTAAGCACGCCGCAGCATCCCTCACTGCAGCGCGAAAGGACCGCCCTTCTCCAGCGCGCGCCGATACGCGTCGCGGGCGTGGATGCGTTCGAGGAACGCCGTCAGCCGCGGGTAGCGCGCATCCAGCCCGCCGCGCGCGGCGGCCGCTTCCAGCGGAAAGCTCATCTGGATGTCGGCGGCGGAAAACTGGTCGCCGGCGAACCAGGGCGAGCGGCCCAGCTCGGACTCCATGTAGTCGAGGTGCAGCTTGATCTGCGGCTCGATGAACGAGCTTTTCGCGCGGGTGGCGATCGCGCGCGCCACTGGCCGCACGAAGAACGGCACACGCGCACGCTCGATGCGATCGAACACCAGCTTCAGCAGCAGCGGCGGCATCGCCGAGCCTTCCGCGTAGTGCATCCAGTACCGGTAGCGCAGCGCCTGCGGCGTGCCGGCCGGCGGCGCCAGATGCGGCGCGTAGCGCTCGACCAGGTATTCGAGGATCGCGCCCGATTCGGCCAGCGTCAGATCGCCGTCGGTGATCACCGGCGACTTGCCGAGCGGGTGCACCGCGCGCAGGGCGGGCGGCGCCAGCATCGTCTTCGGATCGCGCTGGTAGCGCTCGATGCGGTACGGAAGCCCGACTTCCTCCAGCAGCCACAGGACGCGCTGCGAGCGGGAATTGTTCAGATGATGGACTGTCAGCATGGCCGGACCGTTTCACACGTAGGCCGAAGCATAACGACCGCCAGTGGCGCGCCCAGCGCGGCGTCAGCGCGCGCATCAGCCGACCAAGCTGAGCTCCGGCTCGACGCGGCACACGCTCTCCGCCAGCGCCGCGCGCACCGCATCGTCCACCGTCTCCAGCCACACGAAGCGCAGCGCGTCGCGGGCGGACTGAGGCACGTCGCGCAGATCCTTGCGGTTGCGCGCCGGGGCGAGCACGGTGCCGATGCCGGCGCGTTGCGCGGCCAGCACCTTCTCCTTGATGCCGCCCACCGGCAGCACCAGCCCGCGCAAGCTGATCTCGCCGGTCATCGCCACGTCGTGTCGCACCGGGCGGCCGGTGAACAGCGACGCGAGCGCGATGAACATCGCGATACCCGCGCTCGGCCCGTCCTTCGGGATCGCGCCGGCCGGCACGTGCAGGTGCACGTCGATGCCGTCGAACATCGCGGCGGGAATGCGCAGTTCGGGCGCGCGCGACTTGACCAACGTCAGCGCGGCCTGCGCGCTTTCCTTCATCACGTCGCCCAGTTGTCCGGTGAGGATCAGCTTGCCGCTACCGGCCACGCGCGTGGCTTCGATGAACAGGATGTCTCCGCCGACGGGGGTCCAGGCCAGCCCGGTCGCCACACCGGGCACGCCCGCGCGCAACGCCGCTTCGTGTTCGAACTTCGCTGGCCCTAGGATCGCCTCGAGGTCCGCCACGTCGACCCGCACGTGCACGTCCGCGCCTTCAGCGACCTTGGTCGCGGCGTGCCGCATCACGCGGCCGATCTCGCGCTCGAGCTGGCGCACGCCCGCCTCGCGCGTGTAGTTGGCGATGATCGCCGCCAGGGCCGCGTCGGTCAGCTCGCACTGGCCTTCCTGCAGGCCGTTCGCCTGTCGCTGCCGCGGCACCAGGTAGCGGCGCGCGATCTCCAGCTTCTCCTCCTGCGTGTAACCGGGCAGGTCGATCACCTCCATGCGGTCGCGCACCGGCGGCGGGATGTTGTCCAGCACGTTGGCGGTGCAGATGAACACCACGCGCGACAGATCGAACGGCACGCCGAGGTAGTTGTCGCGGAACGTGGAGTTCTGCTCGGGATCGAGCACCTCCAGCAGTGCGGCCGACGGGTCGCCGTGCAGGCTGGCGGACACCTTGTCCACCTCGTCGAGCATCATCACGCAGTTGCGTGCGCCGGCTTTGCGCAGCGCCTGGATGATGTTGCCCGGCAGCGCGCCGATGTAGGTGCGCCGGTGGCCGCGGATCTCGGCCTCGTCGTGCACGCCGCCCAACGACACGCGCACGAACGGCCGCCCGAGCGCGCGCGCGATGCTCTGGCCGAGCGAGGTCTTGCCAACCCCCGGCGGGCCGACGAAGCACAGGATCGGCGCGCGTCCCTGCGGGTTGAGCTTCTGCACGGCCAGGAACTCGACGATGCGCTGCTTGACGCACTCCAGCCCGAAGTGATCGGCTTCGAGCACCGCGCGCGCGGCCGCCAGGTCGATCGCCTTCTCTTCCGGCGCCTGCCACGGCAGCTCGGTCATCCACTCGAGCCAGGTGCGCAGCATCGAGTACTCGGCCGACTGGCTGCCCATCGACTTCAACCGCCGCAGCTCCTTGCGCGCCTGCGCCTCCGCTTCCGGCGGCATGGCGGCCTTGGCGATCGCTTCCTCGAGCTGCGCCAGGTCTTCGTCGCCCTCGCCATCCTCGCCCAGCTCTTTCTGGATCGTCTTCAGCTGCTCGCGCAGCAGGAACTTGCGCTGGCGGTCGTCCAGCTCCTCTTTCGTGCGCGCACCGATCTCCTGCGACAGGCGCAGCACCTGGATGCGGCGCGTCAGGATCTCCACCACCTTGCGCAGCCGCTCCTCCAGCGCCACCGTTTCCAGCAGCGCCTGCTTCTCGGGCGGCTCGGCGTCGAGCAGGCTGGCCGCCAGATCGGCCAGCTGCCCGGGCGCGCGCGTGGCCTGCACCACCTGCGCGAACTCGGCCGGCACGCCCGGTAGCAGCGACAGGATCTCCTGCGCCTTGGCCTGCAGTTGAAGCCCGAGCGCCTCGGCCTCGGGCGAAAGCACGGTCGGCTCCTCGATGCGCTCGATGCGGGCGGCGACGAACGGGTAGCCGTCGACGAGTTCCACGACCCGGAAGCGCTGCACCCCCTGGCATACCGCATGGTGCAGTCCGTCGCCGGCGACGACGTGGTGCACGACGTTGGCCAAGGTGCCGACCGGGTGCAGGTCGCCGGCGCCCGGGTCGTCCACGCGCGGATCCCTTTGCAGCACGATGCCCAGCGGCGCCTTGTTCTGCAGCGCGTACTGCACGGCCGCGATCGACTTCGCGCGACCGACCGAAATCGGCAGCAGCACGCTCGGAAACAGCACGACGTTGCGCATCGGCACGACGGCAACGACGCCTTCGGGCAGTTTCGGGGTATCGGATTCCATCGGGGACCTCCTGGAGGCCAATCTGGCGGCGGAGGTGG
>DATLZG010000360.1:0-5409 GCA_035574095.1 Burkholderiaceae bacterium
GCTCCGTCCGCCAAGCCGCAGGGCTTGGCTCAGCCGCGGACCTCGCCCTCGCAAAGGCCACTTGGCCTTTGCTGCGGCCGGCTCGCGCAATCCGCAGCCCGCATGCATCCGCGCAACTCCCGCGTCCGTCGTGAAATATCCGGGCTAGCGATATGGCGATGCGCTTTCGCCGCCGCAAGAACCGCGCGCTCGGCACGCCGGTGTCGGGAGGGGAAGACTTCTCCGTCATCGCGCATCGGCGGCGCGGCATCTATCTGCTGCCGAACCTGTTCACTCTGGCCGCGCTGTTCGCGGGGTTTTTCGCGATCGTGCAGGCGATGAACCAGCGTTTCGAGTGGGCGGCGATCGCGATTTTTGCGGCCATGGTCCTGGACGGCATGGATGGCCGCGTGGCGCGTCTGACCAATACGCAAAGCGCTTTCGGCGAACAGTTCGATTCGCTGTCGGACATGACCTCGTTCGGGGTGGCGCCGGCGCTCGTGATGTACGAGTGGATCCTGAACGATCTCGGCCGCTGGGGCTGGGCGGCGGCGTTCGTGTACTGCGCCGGCGCGGCGCTGCGGCTGGCGCGCTTCAATGCCAACATCGGCGTCGTCGACAAGCGCTTCTTCCAGGGCCTGCCCAGCCCGGCGGCCGCCGCGCTGGTCGCCGGGTTCGTCTGGCTGGCGATCGACAACAAGTTCCACATCAGAGACGCCTGGCTGCCATGGGTCGCTTTCGGCCTCACCGTGTACGCCGGTTTGACGATGGTGTCGAGCGCGCCGTTTTACAGCGGCAAGAGTTTTCATCTGGCGCGCAGCGTGCCCTTCTGGGTGATGGTGGTGATCGTGGTCGGCTTCTTTTTCATCTCGTCCGATCCACCGCTCGTGCTGTTCGTCCTGTTCTGCGCGTATGCGCTGTCGGGCTACATCTACTGGGCCTGGCGCTGGTGGACGGGGCGACCGAATCCCGCCAAGCCGGTACCGCCGGCGCATCCGCCGGCGGCGGGCTCGGGCGGGTGAGTTGTTCGCGGCGAGCTTTGCTCGTATAGTGCAGCCCATGTCCGCCGCGACTTTCGCGCCCCGCCTTCTCGCCGCAGCCCCTCTTCTGGGCCTGCTGCTTCTGCTGCTGCGCCTCGCGCGCAGCTGACTCCCTTCCCACAACCCGGCAGTACCGAACGCCCGCCAGGAGCCGGCGGGGCGAAGCCTATTGGAGCTTGCTATGACCGACCGCCTGATCATCTTCGACACCACCTTGCGCGACGGCGAACAGAGCCCCGGCGCCTCGATGACGCGCGAGGAGAAGCTGCGCATCGCCAAGCAGTTGGAGCGACTGCGGGTGGACGTGATCGAGGCCGGCTTCGCGGCGTCCTCCAACGGCGACTTCGAGGCCGTACGCGCGATCGCCAACACGGTCAAGGATTCGATCGTCTGCTCGCTGGCGCGCGCCAACGACAAGGACATCAGCCGCGCCGCCGAGGCGCTGGCCGGCGCCCGCGCCAAGCGCATCCATACGTTTATCGCCACCTCGCCGCTGCACATGGAGAAGAAGCTGCGCATGACGCCCGAACAGGTGTACGAGCAGGCGAAACTGGCGGTGCGCTTCGCGCGCCGCTTCACCGACAACGTGGAGTTCTCGCCCGAGGACGGCAGCCGCTCGGAGCTCGACTTCCTGTGCCGCGTGCTGGAGGCCGTGATCAGGGAGGGGGCCACCACGATCAACATCGCCGACACCGTGGGCTACGCGGTGCCGACGCAGTACGGCGAGCTGATTCGCACGCTGCGCGAGCGCATTCCGAACTCGGACAAGGCCGTCTGGTCGGTGCACTGTCATAACGATCTCGGCATGGCGGTGGCGAACTCGCTGGCGGGCGTGCTGGCCGGTGCGCGGCAGGTCGAGTGCACGATCAACGGCCTCGGCGAACGCGCCGGCAACACGTCGTTGGAGGAAGTCGTGATGGCGGTGAAGACGCGGCGCGACTTCTTCGGGCTGGACGTCGGCGTCGACACCACGCAGATCGTGCCGACCTCCAAGCTGGTGTCCAACATCACCGGCTTTCCAGTGCAGCCGAACAAGGCGGTGGTCGGGGCCAATGCCTTCGCGCACGCCTCCGGCATCCATCAGGACGGCGTGCTGAAGGCGCGCCAGACCTACGAGATCATGCGCGCCGAGGACGTCGGTTGGACGACCAACAAGATCGTGCTGGGCAAGCTGTCGGGCCGCAATGCTTTCAAGCAGCGCGTGCAGGAGCTGGGCATTCCGATCGAAAGCGAGACCGAACTGAACGCCGCTTTCGCCAAGTTCAAGGAACTGGCCGACCGCAAGGCCGAGATCTTCGACGAGGACATCCAGGCGCTGTTCTCCGACGAAGCGGTGACTCCGCACGACGAGCACTTCAAGCTGGTGTCGCTGGCGCAGCGCTCCGAAACCGGCGAGCGGCCGCATGCGCGCGTGGTGATGAAAATCGGCGGCCGCGAGGTGATCTCCGAAGCCGACGGCAACGGTCCGGTCGATGCGTCGCTGAAAGCGATCGAGCGCGAAGTGAAAAGCGGCTCCGAACTGCTGCTGTATTCGGTGAACGCGATTACGACCGGCACCGAGTCGCAAGGAGAGGTGACGGTGCGCCTGGGGCGCGCCGGCCGCATCGTCAACGGCGTGGGCGCCGACCCCGATATCGTCGCTGCTTCGGCGAAGGCGTACCTGAATGCGCTGAACAAGCTGTACACGACGGCCGAGCGCCTGAATCCGCAAACCTCGACGCCGTGATTCCGTCATCCGTTGTTCGTTGACCGTTGACCGAGTTCATCCCGGGCGCGCCACGACCAAGGCGCCACGGATCACGGTCAACGGCTCACGGATCGCGGCTATACTTGCGCCCCTCACGGCACGGCCTTCCTTCCGTGTCCGCGCGTATCGACGAAAGAAAGGGAAACCATGGCAGTCGCAGACATCAAAAAGGGCGAGATCGTCGCCAAGTTCCAGCGCAACAAATCCGACACCGGCTCTCCCGAAGTGCAGGTGGCGCTTCTGACGGCTCGGATCAACGAACTGACCGAGCATTTCAAGGCGCACGTCAAGGATCACCACTCGCGGCGTGGCTTGCTGAAGATGGTCAGCCGCCGCCGCAAACTGCTTGACTACTTGAAGGGCAGGAACCCCGAGGCGTACAAGGGGCTGATCGAGAGCCTCGGCCTGCGTAAGTAGTCGTGCCCGCCCAACCCGAAGCAGGCGAACCCGCGGACCTCGCGTCGTTGCGGGTGCTTGGCTTTTCCGCAGCGCCGGGGCGCGCGTCGCCGTATGGACGTAAGGAGCGGTTCGCTTCGAGTCGTCGATACCGCGGCGTGCCCGCGTTCGTTCCTGCTGGCATGCAGCGGGAACGGCCGGCTCTGGTGGCTGCCTTTTACGAATGAGAGGAACCCCCAGTGTTTGAGAAAGTCACGAAGACCTTCCAGTACGGCGCGCACAAGGTCACGCTCGAGACCGGCGAGATCGCACGTCAGGCCACCGGTGCCGTGCTGGTGTCGATGGACGACACCGTCGTACTGGCCACCGTCGTCGCCCGCACAGAGGCAAAGCCCGGCCAGGACTTCTTCCCGCTCACCGTCGATTACGTCGAGAAAACTTACGCCGCCGGACGCATTCCGGGCGGCTTCTTCAAGCGCGAAGGACGGCCGTCCGAGAAAGAGACGCTGACCAGCCGGCTGATCGACCGGCCGATCCGGCCGCTGTTTCCGGACGGCTTCTACAACGAAGTCCAGGTGATCGTGCACGTGCTGTCGGTGGATCCGGAGATCGACCCCGACATTCCGGCCATGCTCGCTGCGTCGGCGGCGCTGGCGGTTTCGGGCATTCCGTTCAAGGGCCCGATCGGTGCTGCGCGCGTCGGTTACATCGACGGCCAGTACGTGCTGAATCCGACCGCGACGCAGTTGAAAACCAGCAAGCTCGACCTCGTGGTGGCGGGCACCGAACGCGCGGTGCTGATGGTCGAATCCGAGGCACAGCAACTGCCGGAAGAGGTGATGCTTGGGGCGGTCGCGTTCGGCCACGAGAAAATGCAAGTGGCGATCGACGCGATCCACGAACTGGTGCGAGACGGCGGCAAGCCGGCCTGGGACTGGCAGCCGCCGCCGAAGAACGAGGCGCTGATCGCCAAGATCGTCGGCCTCGCGGGTGCCGAGCTGCGCGCGGCCTACGAGATCCGCAGCAAGCAGGCGCGCACGCAGAAGCTGCGCGATGTCTATGCGCTGGTGAATACCAAGCTCGCCGAAGAGGCGGCCGCGAACGGCACGCCGGTGCCGGACGCGAACGAAGTGAGCGGCATCCTGTTCGATCTGGAGGCGAAGATCGTGCGCAGCCAGATCCTGGACGGCGAGCCGCGCATCGACGGCCGCGACACGCGCACGGTGCGGCCGATCGAGATTCGCATCGGCCTGCTGCCGCGCACGCACGGCTCCGCCTTGTTCACGCGCGGCGAGACGCAGGCGCTGGTCACCGCCACCCTCGGCACCAAGCAGGACGAGCAGATCATCGACGCGCTGATGGGCGAGTACCGCGAGCGCTTCATGCTCCACTACAACATGCCGCCGTTCGCGACCGGCGAAACGGGCCGCGTCGGGGCGCCGAAGCGGCGCGAAATCGGCCACGGCCGGCTCGCCAAGCGCGCGCTCAACCCGGTGCTGCCGCCCTACGAGGAGTTCCAGTATTCGCTGCGGGTGGTGTCCGAGATCACCGAGAGCAACGGCTCGTCGTCGATGGCCTCCGTGTGCGGCGGCTGCCTGGCCCTGATGGACGCCGGCGTGCCGCTGAAAGCGCACGTGGCCGGCGTGGCGATGGGGCTGATCAAGGAGGGCAACAAGTTCGCGGTGCTGACCGACATCCTCGGCGACGAGGATCATCTCGGCGACATGGATTTCAAGGTCGCCGGCACGGTCGACGGCGTGACCGCGCTGCAAATGGACATCAAGATCGAAGGCATCACGAAGGAGATCATGTGGGCGGCGCTGCTGCAGGCGCGCGAGGGCCGCATGCAGATCCTCGCCAAGATGCAGGAAGCGATGGCCGGCGCGCGCGGCGAACTGTCGGCGTTCGCGCCGCGGTTGATCAAGATGAAGATCAATCCGGAGAAGATCCGCGACGTGATCGGCAAGGGCGGCGCGGTGATCCGCGCCATCACCGAGGAAACCGGCACGCAGATCGACATCGAGGACGACGGCACGGTGATCATCGCCAGCGTCGATCTCGACAAGGGTCGCGAGGCACAGCGTCGTATCGAGGAGATCACGGCCGAAGTCGAGGTCGGCAAGGTGTATGAAGGCACGGTGCTGCGGCTGCTGGACTTCGGCGCGATCGTGCAGATCCTGCCGGGTCGCGACGGTCTGCTGCACATCTCGCAGATCGCCAACGAGCGCGTCAATCAGGTCAGCGACT
>DATLZG010000361.1:0-8007 GCA_035574095.1 Burkholderiaceae bacterium
TGCGGCCGATTAAGGTCCGCTGAACGGAACGTCTACTTGCGCGCTTCGTCCGGCCGCCGGCCGCTGCGCGCCAACTCCTCGCGCTGTTCCTTCAGTTGCTGCGTCAACTGGCGCAGACGCGCGTCGACCTCCGACAGCACGTAGAAATCGGCGTCGGCCGCCTTTCGTGCGAGCTGCAACTGCTCGATCGCGGCCGGGGTGGCGCCCAGCGCGGCGTAGAGTTCCGCGGTGGCCTGGTGCTGCAGCGTGCGGCGATTCAGCGCCGCGTAGCTGCGCGCCAGCAGCTCGTAGTGCTTCGGCTCGCTGCGCGGGACTGCGATCTGCTCGCGCAGGTAGGCGATCGCTTCTTCATGCCGGCCGGCCTGCTGCAGCAAGTCGACATAGTTCAACGCCGTCAGGCGCGACAGCGGAAAGCGCGTCGTCGTTTCGCGCGCGAACGCGATCGCCGCGTCGCGCTCCTGCGGCGTGTCCGCGGACGCAAAGCGCGCCTGCGCGTACAGCTTCTCCAGCATCGGGGTGGGGGCGGCGGCCCGCTTGCGCGCCGCGGCGGCGTGCTCGAGCGCGAGCTTCGCATCGCCCAGCTTCAGGTTGGCGAGCGCCAGACCGTAGTAGGTCGCGACTTCGGAGGTCGTGGTCCGATTGGCGAGCTGACCGGCGAAAAAATCGCGCGCGTCGCGCAGCCCCTGCACCGATTCGTCCTGCAGGATGCGCAGCCGCGCGCGCGCCAGCAGGAAATCCAGGCTATCCGCGCGTTGCCGCGTGCGCTTCTCGCGCAAGCGGTTTTGCATGTCGCCGATGCGTTCCACCGTCAGCGGGTGCGTGCGCAGGTAGGCGGGGGCGGCCGACTCGTAGATGCGGGAGCCCTGCTGCAGCCGGGTGAAGAACGAGACCATCGCGCCGGCGTCGAAGCCGGCGCCGGTCAGGATCTGAAAGCCCACGCGGTCGGCCTCGCGCTCCGCCTCGCGCGAGAAGTTCAACTGCTGCTGGATCGCGGCCGCTTGCCCGCCGAGGATCGCGGCCTGCGTCAGGTCGCCGGCCGAGGAAGAATTGCTGCGCGCCGCCAGCAAGGCCAGCAACAGCGCGCCGATCAGGATCGGCATCGTTTCGCGGCTCTTGGCGAGCAGCCGCGCGATGTGCCGCTGCTCGACGTGTCCGATCTCGTGCGCCAGCACCGCAGCCAGTTCGGATTCGCTCTGCGCGGCGATCACCAGTCCCGTGTGTACGCCGATGAAGCCGCCCGGCAGCGCGAAGGCGTTCAGCATCGGATCGCGCACCACGAAGAAGGAAAAGTCCATGTGGCGCGCGCTACTGGCGGCGACGAGCTGATAGCCGAGTTTGTTCAGGTATTCGGTGGCGTCCGGATCCGGCAGGTAAGAGGGATCGCGCAGCGCCTGGCGCATGATCGCTTCGCCGAGCTTGCGCTCGTTGGCCGGCGACAGATCGTCGACCGCCACATCGCCGAGCGTCGGCAGCTCGATCTGCTGGGTCTGCGCGCGCGCCACCGGCGGCGTGGCCAGCGTGCAGGCCACGGCCAGCGTGATCGAGCGCAGCAGGGATCGGTTCACAGAGGCGCCGCGGCGGGGAATGGTCGTTTGTATGATAGTCGCGCGCTGTGAACGTTCCCCTTCCAACTGCAACCGGGCGTGACATGAGCGGGTTGACGCACTTCGATGCCGGCGGTTCCGCCCACATGGTCGATGTCGGTGACAAGGCGGTCACGCATCGCGTCGCGGTCGCGGGCGGCCGCATCCGCATGCAGCCGGCCACGTTCGCGTTGGTGCGCGATGGCAATGCCAAAAAAGGCGACGTGCTGGGGGTGGCGCGCATCGCCGCCATCCAGGCGGCGAAGAAGACCTCCGAACTGATTCCGCTGTGCCATCCGCTGGCGATCACGCGCATCGCGGTGGACTTCGCGCTCGACGAAGCGGCGGCGGCGATCGACTGCACGGCGCGGGTGGAGACGCGCGGCCAGACCGGGGTGGAAATGGAGGCGCTGACCGCGGTGCAGATCGGCCTGCTGACGATCTACGACATGTGCAAGGCGGTCGACCGCGGTATGGTGATCGAGTCGGTGCGGCTGCTGGAGAAGCACGGCGGCAAGAGCGGGGATTGGGTTGCGGCGGGCACGCAGGCGGGCGCTGGCGTCAAATGACGTTCGATTCGACGACAGGCTCGCCGCGAGCGATGCGCGCCGGCGCGAGCGCCGACAGATCGAGCGTGCGGTATTCGCCGGTCGCGATCAATTCGGCGATGCCGCGGCCGACCGCGGGCGCCTGCTGGATGCCGTGGCCGGAGAAGCCGCAGGCGACGAAGGCGTGGTCGCAGCCGGGCAGCGCACCGACGATGCCGTTCTGATCGAAGGTGTTGAACTCGTAGTAGCCGGCCCAGGCACCGGTGACGCGCAGCGCCTCGAACGCCGGCACGCGCGCGGCCAGCCGCGGCCAGATGAATTCGTCGAACAGGCCGTGGTCGATGTCCTGCAGCGGCACGTCGTCGCGGTCGGCGCCGCGCGGCGGCGCGCCGCAGATGAAGCCGCGACCTTCGGGGCGGAACCACACGCCGCTCGGATCGATCACCAGCGGGCAGTGCGGCAGTTCGACCGGCGCGGTGAACGCGAACACATCGCGCTTGCGCGCCGCCACCGGCAACTCGAAGCCGAGCTGCCGCGCCAGCGGCGCGCTCCACGCGCCGGCGGCGAGCAGCAGCACGTCGCCGTCGAAACGCCGGCCGTCGGCCGTCACCGCGACCGCGCGTGCTCCCAAGCACGCCACTTCGCGCACCTCGGCCGCGATATACGACGCGCCGAGCGCGATCGCTTTGCGCCGGAACGCCTGCAGCACGCCGTAGCCGTCGAACCAGCCTTCGCCAGAGAGCCCGAGGCTGCCCGCGGCGAGGTCGGCGGTCGCCAGCCACGGGAAGCGCGCCTGCAATTCGGCGGGCGACAGCAGTGCGACGTCCGCGTCGCAGCCGCGCTGCACCGCGTGCTTGGCCGCGAGTGTGGCGCGACCGGCGGCGGTGGCCAGGTACAGGTAGCCGCGCTCGGTCAGCCCGATGTCGGGCCGTTCAGCGCCGACGGCCAGTTCCTCGCCGATGCGGCGATAAAAGGCGAAGCTCGCCTGCGACAGGCGGATGTTGATCGCGGTGGAGAACTGCTGGCGGATCGAACTCGCCGACAGCGCGCTCGACGCGCGGCGGTACGAGGGATCGCGCTCGAACACGGTGACGCGCGCGCCGCAGTCGCGCGCCAGAAACAACGCCGCCGCCGAGCCGATCACACCGCCGCCGACGATCAGCACCTGCTGCAAGACCGCCTCCTACAATCGAGCGCATGGTCCGATTCTATGCAGCCGAGCAGGTGCACGCGGCGCTGCCGTTCGCGCGCCTGATCGATGCGCTGGCACAGGCGTTCGCGCGCGGGGCGCAGGTGCCGCTGCGGCACGTGCATCGGTTGAACGACGACGATCTGCTGCTGCTGATGCCGGCGTGGCGCAACGAAAGCGCGGCCGCCGCCGGCGCGCTCGGGGTGAAGCTCGTCACCGTGATGCCGGGCGCCGCCGCGCGCGGTGCATCGACTGTGGCGGCCACCTACCTGCTGCTGGATCGCGCCACCGGCGAGCTGCGCGCGGTGCTCGACGGCGAAGCGCTGACGCTGCGGCGCACGGCGGCCGCCTCCGCGCTGGCGGCGCGCTACATGGCGCGCGCCGACGCGACGCACCTGCTGGTGATCGGCGCCGGCAAGCTGGCGCCGTACATGCTGCGCGCCCACTGCGCGGCGCGTCCGGCGCTCGTGCACGTGCGGCTGTGGGCACGCAACCGCGAGCGCGCGGCGGCAGCGGCGCAGCGCTTGCGCGACGAAGGGCTGCCGGTCGACGCGGCAACCGACTTGGAAGCCGCGGTGCGCGAGGCGCACATCGTCAGTTGTGCGACGACCGCGACGACACCGGTCGTGCGCGGCGCCTGGCTGGCGCCCGGAACGCATCTGGATCTGGTGGGCGGCTTCACGCCGCAGATGCGCGAAGCCGACGACGAAGCCGTCGCGCGGGCCCGCATCGTCGTCGATACCTATGCCGGGGCGCTCGCCGAGGCGGGGGATCTGGTGCAGCCCCTTGCCGCCGGCGTGATCGCGCGCGAGAACGTGGTGGCGGAACTGGCGCAACTGGTGCGCGGCGAGGTCGCCGGCCGCACGAGCGAGGGCGAGATCACGCTGTTCAAGTCGGTCGGCACCGCGCTGGAAGATCTGGCGGCGGCTGAGCTCGTGGTTTGTGAACCCTGATCCGCGATCTGTGATCCGCGTCAAGCGGTCGACGGACAACGATCGACGGACCTCACGCCTTCGGCGGCGCGGTGTCGATGAACGGCTGCCGCGCCGACAGCTTGTCGTAGTGGCGCGCCAGGTTCGGGTACGAACCGCGCCAGTCGATCTGAGGAAAGCGGAAGTCCAGATAGCCGAGCGCGCAGCCGACCGCGATGTCCGCCAGCGAATACGCATGGCCGTTGCACCATGGCTTGTCGTCCAGGCCGCGGCTCATCGCGGCGAGGCCGGCGTGCACCTTGCCCATCTGGCGGTCGATCCAGGCCTGCGACTGCTTCTCCGGCGGCCGCTGCGTCTGCTCGAGTCGCACCAGCACGGCGGCTTCGGCCACGCCGTCGGCGAGCGCTTCCCAGGTCCGCACTTCGACGCGCTGCCGTCCCTCGCTCGGGATCAGCTTCGACACCGGAGATATCGCGTCCAGGTACTCGACGATCACGCGCGAGTCGAAGATCGCGCCGCCGTCTTCCATGATCAGGCACGGCACCTTGCCGAGCGGGTTGAACTGCTGGATCTTCGTATCCGCGGCCCACACGTCCTCCAGCTCGAGCTGGCAATCGATGCGTTTTTCCGCCATCACGATGCGCACCTTGCGCACGTAGGGGCTCATCAGCGAAGCGATCAGACGCAGGGATTTCGACACGGTGGTAGACGCCCAACTCGCAGTTGTTGCTTTGCGAGCCAGTATATCCAAGCGGGTTCGCGCCGGCGCGTTGCGCAGAGGCGGCGGCGCCGATGCTAGACTGCCCGCGCTTTTCGCAGCGCCCTTCCGTTCGCGTGCCTGCCGCACATCCCCTGTCGCCGCTGACCGCGCTGTCGCCGCTGGACGGTCGCTACGGCGAAGTGACCGCGCCGCTGCGTGACGTGTTCTCCGAGTTCGCCTTCATGCGCGCGCGGCTGCGCGTCGAGATCGAGTGGCTGATCCGCCTGTCGCTGCTCGGGCTGCCGGAACTGAAGCCGCTGCCGATCGACGCGCTGGAGCGGCTGCGCGCGCTGGTGCGCGACTTCTCGGCCGCCGACTGCGAGGCGATCAAGGCGATCGAGGCGCGCACGCAGCACGACGTGAAAGCGGTCGAGTACTGGATCAAGAACGCCACCGCCGAGGTGCCGGCGCTGCAGCAAGCGGCGGAGTTCGTGCACTTCGCCTGTACCTCCGAGGACATCAACAACACCGCCCACGCGCTGATGCTGGCGCGCGGGCGCGAGATCCTGCTCGACGAACTGCGCGCGCTGCACCGCCGGCTGCGCGCGTTCGCGCACGAACACGCTGCGCTGCCGATGCTGTCGCGCACGCACGGGCAGCCGGCGAGTCCGACCACCGTCGGCAAGGAGTTCGCCAACTTCGCGGTGCGGCTGGCGGGCGCGATCGATGCGATCGCGCGGGTGCCGCTGCGGGCGAAGATGAACGGCGCGGTCGGCAACTACAACGCGCATCTGGCCGCCGCGCCGGAGGTCGATTGGGAGCGGCTGGCGCGCGGCGTGGTCGAGGACCTCGGCCTCGCGTTCAACGAACACACGATCCAGATCGAGCCGCACGACTACATGGCGGAGCTGTTCGACGCGCTGGCGCGCGCCAACACCGTCCTGCTCGATCTGGACCGCGATCTGTGGGGCTACATCGCGCTCGGTTACTTCAAGCAGAAGGTCCGGGCGGGCGAGATCGGCTCCTCGACGATGCCGCACAAGGTCAACCCGATCGATTTCGAGAACTCGGAGGGCAACCTGGGGGTGGCCAACGCGCTGCTGCGCCACATGGCGGAAAAGCTGCCGGTATCGCGCTGGCAGCGCGATCTGTCCGATTCGACCGTGCTGCGCAATCTCGGGGTGGCGTTCGGGCACTGCCTAGTCGCGTACCGCGCCTGCGCGCGCGGCCTGGACAAGCTCGAAGTCAACCCGCCCGCGCTCGCCGCCGATCTGGATGCCGCGTGGGAAGTGCTCGCCGAGCCGGTGCAGACGGTGATGCGCCGCTACGGCGTGCCGGAGCCCTATGAACGGGTCAAGGAGTTGACGCGTGGCAAGCAGGTCACACGCGAACAGTTGCACGCGTTCATCGCTGCGCTGCCGATTCCGGAAGGCGCGCGGCGCGAGCTGCTGGCACTGACTCCCGCCACCTATTTGGGGAAGGCGGCGGAACTCGCGCGGCGCTGCTGAGCGGGAATAATGAAGCCCGGCCGCGTGTTCGTCGCGGCAACCGGGAAACGCCCGGCCACCTTTCAACCGTTGGGGGACAAGATGAAAAACAAGCTGTATCCGCTCGCCGTCGGCGGCGTGTTTTTGTTGCTGGGTGCCGCCCCGGCACAGGCCCAGTTCGCCAAACCCGAGGACGCGATCAAGTACCGGCAGTCGGCGTTCGCGCTGATCGGCAACCACATGGGCCGCATCAATGGCCAATTGAAGTCCGGCTCGCCGAACGTGCAGGTCATTCAATCGAGCGCTGCGCTGATCGAAACGCTGTCCAAGCTGCCGTTCGAGGCGTTTGTCGCCGGTTCCGAATCGGGCGGCAATCCGCCCACGCGCGCGAAGCCCGAGGTGTTCAAGGACGCCGCCAAGGTGAAATCGCTCGCCGAAAAGATGCAAAGCGAGGTGGCCAGGCTGGCGGCGACCGCCAAAGGCGGCGACGTCAACGCAATCCGCGCGCAGTTCGGCGAAGTCGGCAAGGCCTGCAAGGCCTGCCACGACGACTATCGCAAAGACTGAGCCTTATCGTCGCGCGTGACGCCGCCTGCGGGCGGCGTTTTCGTTTCAGCGGGTGACCAGATACGCGACCGCGCCGGCGACGAGCGTGAACAGCGCTGCCGCGCGCAGGCGCAGCGCGAGGTCGTCGGCGGCCGGATCGCCGACGCGGCCCGGCTTGTCGCCGGTCAGCATCGGCTGCACCAGGTTCTCGCGCTTGGCGAAGTGGTAGTAGGCGACCGCCGCCAGGTGCAGCGCGATCAGCGCGAAGAGCAGATACTGGTTCAGCTTATGGATGCGAGTCGCGAAATCGCTCGCCGCGCCGGACACGTACTTCGCGAGCGGACCTTCGCTGGCGATCGCATCGTTCGCGAACAGCCCGCTCGAGGCTTGCAGCAGCAGCGCCGCCAGCATCGCCAGTACCGACAGCGCGCCCAGCGGATTGTGGCCGGCGTACGGCGCGGCCTGGCCCGCACGCAGGCGGCGCACGTAATCGGCGATCGCCGCCGGTCCGCGCACGAACGCGGCGAAGCGCGCGTAACGTGCGCCGACGAATCCCCACAGGATGCGGAACAGCAGCAGCGCGAGCACCGCGTAGCCGCTGCGCATGTGCCAGTCGATCCAGTTGCCGCCGACCTTGGCGGTGACGACCGAAAAAACCACCAGCACGGCCAGCGCCCAGTGAAACAGGCGCGTCGGCAGGTCCCAGATCCGGGTGCGGGGAGCGCGATCCATCGCCGGCCGGCATGCCTTTATGGCACGACCTGCTGCTCTTCCTTCTTCACCGGCTTGACCAGGTCCTCGCGCTTCACCCCCAGGTACATCGCGATCGCGGCGGCGACGAAGACCGACGAATAGACGCCGAAGCAGATGCCGATGGTCAGCGCCAGCGCGAAATAGTGCAGCGCCGGACCGCCGAAAAACAGCATCGCCAGCGTCATGCACAGCGTCGAGCCGTGCGTGATGATCGTGCGCGAGATCGTGGCGGTGATCGCCGAATCGATCACTTCGGTCACGCTCGCCTT
>DATLZG010000362.1:0-6795 GCA_035574095.1 Burkholderiaceae bacterium
CAACACGGGCATCGGGCTCGCCCATCTGTGCGCGGCGCGCGGCTATCGCTGCGTGATCGTGATTCCGGACAACCAGTCGCCGGAGAAAATGGAACTGCTGCGCGCGCTCGGCGCCGAGGTGCGGCCGGTGCCGCCCAAGCCTTACGCCGATCCGGACAACTACCAGAAGATCGCCGGCCGGCTGGCGGCGGAGACGCCGAACGCGATCTGGGCCAATCAATTCGACAACCTCGCCAACCGGCAGGCCGAAACGACCGGCGCGGACATCTGGCGCGCGACACTCGCTCGTGATTCGTCCTTCGCCAGCCGGGCCGCGTCGCCGGCGCGCGACGCCGGGAGCAAACGGTCGATTCCGGGCGATCGGGTGCGCACGCAGTCCTGACGACCGTCAGCCGGACATGGCTGCGAACGCGTGCTCACCGCGATCGATGCGCGTGCCGCCGGATCGCTTGCGCTGTGCCGATTCGCGCAGCGAAACGCGTTGCACGCCCGGCGGCAGATTCGTCAGGATTAGCTCCGCCAAGCCGCGCACCGTTGCCTCGCGCGGATAGCGGTGACGCCACACGATGCCGATCAAACGCGTCGGCGAGGGCGGTGCCAACGGGCGGATTTGCACCATACCGTCCTGTACCGAGCCGATGCCGGGGTTCGCCGCCAGCTTCGGCAGCAACGTACAGCCGGCGCCAGCGGCAACCATCTGGCGCAACGTCTCCAGGCTGGTCGCTTTCAGTTCTTCCCGCTCCTCGGACGGCGTGGCACCGCAGATCGCCAGCGCCTGATCGCGCAGGCAGTGACCCTCCTCGAGCAGAAGCACGTTCTCTTTGGCGAGTTCTTCCTCGGTGATGTGCGTTTCGCGCGTCAGCGGGTGACCGTTGGGCAGCGCGACCATGAACGGTTCTCGGAACAGCTCCATGACTTCGATGTCCTCGCCGCGTACCGGCAGGGCTAGCAGCAGCGCGTCGAGGCGACCCTGGCGCAAACGTTCCAGCAGATTGGCGGTCAGGTCTTCGCGTAAGAACAGGCGCAGTTGGCGATACGTGTCGCGGATCGCCGGCAGCAGGTTGGGGATCAGATACGGTCCCAGCGTCGGAATCACGCCGAGGCGCAACGGGCCGTTCATCGGGTCATGGCCGTCGCGCGCCAACTGGCGGATCTGCTCGACGACGTCGAGCGCGATGCGGGCGCGCTCGACGATCTTCTCTCCAATCGGCGTCGGCCGCAGTTGATGCTTGTTGCGCTCGAACAGCGTGACGCCCAGGTAGTCCTCCAGCTTCTTCAGTTGCGTGCTCAGTGTCGGCTGGCCAACACAACAGGCTTCGGCGGCGCGCGCGAAATGTCCTTTGTCGGCCAGCGCAACCAGATACCTCAGCTCTTGCAGCGTCATCGCGTCTCCTCGTATGGCCGCACCGCGAGACGGTCCGCAACGTACTTCTCGTGGCGCCGACCGGGCTTTCTGCTTGTGCGGAAAGGCTAGCGCATCGACCGCCACCCCTCAATCGACAGATACGCGCGATCTCTCATCGATGTTATCGATATCGGTTATCGAAAAACGCGAAAGCGGGGAACGATGTTTGATATCGAGACTTTCAATTTGCCGACGCACTGCAACGCTGCCTAGCATCCCCGCACCAACTAGCAAGGAACGTCTGGCTTCGGACTCCAAAGCGGCGATGGCCCGGGATCCGAAGCTTGCTGAAGGGGAGACGCAAGATGGCAGCGCGGGTGTCGATCGCCGGGAGATGCATGGTTGCCGTGCTGCTCGCCTCGTGCGGTGCAGGCGCGGCGTCCGGGTACGAAGTGATTGCCGTGACCGGAGGCGGCAGCATCGAGGGCAAGGTGACCTACACCGGAGTCGTCCCCATCCGGAAGGTCATCCCGACCAAGGACCGCGAAGTGTGCGGCGGTCCGCGCGACGAGCCGCAGATTCGGGTCGGCCCCGACAAGGCCGTGCAGGACGCCGTGGTCTACCTGAAGGGGGTTGCCAAGGGCAAGCCATGGGGGCCGGCGGACAAGACGCCGGTGCTCGATCAGGAGAAGTGCATCTTCAAGCCGGCGGTGCAGGTCATCCGCGCCGGCAAGATCGACGTCCTGAACTCCGATCCGGTGCTGCACAACGCACACGGTTTCTACGGCAAGCGCACCGCGTTCAACTTGGCGATGCCCGACAAAGGGAAGATCACGACCGAGTTGCCGCGGCCCGGGCTGGTACGCGTGGAATGCGATGCCCATGGCTGGATGCTGGCCCACATCTACGTCGCCGACAGCCCCTATTACGCGCTGACCGGACAGGACGGCAGCTTCAAGATCACCGACATACCGCCCGGCAACTACACGCTCGTGGTGTCGCAGTACTACGCAGGCGACATGGAAATGCCCGTGACGGTCAAGGGCGGCGAAGTCGCCAAGCTGGCGATCGAGCTGAAGAAGAAGTAGCGCCGGCGCGGCCGCAGTGTCCCGCTGCGACGCCGGTAGCAAGGAGGCACGACAGATGAGCAAACGCGAGGAGCTACGAAGCGAGATGGATCGCACGCTGCGCGCGGGCGGAGTGCGGGCGGACCGCTCGGTCTCGATCACGCGCCGCACCTTTCTGCACAAGTCGCTGCTGTATGGGACGGCTGGGGCGGCGAGCTACGGCTGGTTCCCGTTGCTGAACACCATCGACATGGCGTTCGCGCAGACCGGGCAGAGCTTCCGCTTCGCCTGGGTGTCCGACACCCACCTGTATCCGAAGCACGTCAACACGCGCTTCGTCGAGAAGACCGTGCGGGCGTTCAGGGAGGTGCAGGCGATGAACCCGCCGGCCGATTTCCTGATCTTCGGCGGCGACCTGGCGCAGCTCGGCGATCCGGTCGAGTTGCAGCTCGGCGCCGAGCTGTTGAAGGAGGTGAAGGTCCGCAAGGTGTTCATCCCTGGCGAGCACGACTGGTACCTCGACATGGGTGCGACCTGGAACCGAATGTTCGGCGCCGCGCCGTGGACGTTCGACCACAAAGGGGTGCGCGTGATCGGCCTCGACACGATCAGCCACGCGCCGGACTTCTGGACGCCGCGCAAGATGTCGCCGAAGGAGCGCATGGCGCACATGTCGGTGCTGGACGGCACGCTCGGCGGCGCGTGGTCCGCCGTCGGCGCCAAACAGCTCAGTTGGCTGAGCAGCACGCTGTCGAACTGGCCGAAGAATCGGCCGCTACTGATCTTCTCGCACACGCCGCTGTACGAGTACTACCCGCCGTGGAACTTCTGGGTGCGCGACTGGCGCGAAGTGCATGAAGTGCTGAAACCGTACACCAACGTCACCAACATCCACGGTCACGTGCATCAGGTGCTCTACAACGAGATCGGAACGATGCGCTCGATCGGCATGCTGGCGACGTCGTGGCCCTGGCCGTACGCGCCGGAGGGCGTGCCGGCCCTGACCAAGCCGATGCTGCGCGTCGATCCGGGCGATCCGTTCGACGGCGTCGGTTGGAGCCAACTCGCGATCGACGCGAAGGGTTACGTAGACAACGAATACAAGATGTGGCGCAAGCACGTGTACGGCGAAGCCGAGGCGGATTCCGGTATCGCCGACAACCGCAATCAGGTGCTGAGTCCGCGCATCGCCGACCGCATCTAGCGCCTGCATGGGGAGACGAGAATGACCAACAGTCGATTGCGTAACACGCTGGTCGTGGGCGCGCTGGCCGCACTGTTCGTCGGCATCAGCGCGGTCGAACGCGCATCCGCCCACAAGGAACCGCACACGCGCGAGCAGTTGAAGGCATTCGAGGACGTTTTCATGGAGCAGGTCAGACTGGGCGACCTGCTTTTTCACGGCGATGCGGACACGGAAAAGAAGATGGGCGTCGTGCTGTCGAAGACCGGCATGGCGTGCGCGATGTGCCATCCGTTCACCTCGGACGTGCACCCGCACGAGTTTCCGAAGTTCCAGGAGCAGATGAACGAGTTCGCCACCCTGCGGGACATGATCAACTGGTGCATCGAGAAGCCGAACGAGGGCGAGAAGATCGATGTCAGCAGCCCGGCGATGAAGGCGCTGGAGGCGTACATCTACTGGTCGCATCGCAACACCAAGCTCGACCCGGGGAGGCATTGAGGCGACGCCGCAAGCGGCCGCGCCCGAGCACCTGCACGAAGGCAGTCCGAGCAGGAGGGAAGGCGGCGGCCGCGCCTTCTCCAAGCCCGCACCGATCCACCCGTCGCGCAGCCCGACGGTGGGGGCGGCCGTAGCAGAACTTCGATGCATGCATGACCACCGATGGCTACCGCGACCGTCACTGAATCCGACCTCGACGCACTGATCGACCGCCCGCTGATCCTCAAGTGGTTCTACTGGGGACTGTTCTGGCTGATGTTCACGCCGAGCATCGGTGCGGCGATGTCGTCGCTGTTCAACTTCCCCGACTATCTCGGCACTTCGAGCTACCTGACGTTCGGGCGTATCCGCCCAATGCACGTCAACGGCGTGATCTTCGGCGCATTCTCGACGCTGTTCATCGGCCTCTGTTACTACCTGCTGCCGCGGCTGTGCGGAGTGCGTATCTGGAAAGGCGAGTGGGGCCACTGGCTGGTGTGGGTGTGGAACCTGGGCCTGATCGCCGGCATGGCTTCGCTGGCGCTCGGCTACAACCAGGGGCTGGAGGCGGGCGAGTTTCCGCTGCTGATCGACGCGGTGATCTTCTTCGTCGTGACGGTCACGACCGTGCAGTTTCTGGTCACGATCGCGCAGCGCAAAGAGCCGCAACTGTTCGTTGCCGTGTGGTACCTGATCGGCGCGTTCGTCTGGACGGTGCTGAATCTGATCCTCGGCAGCTTCATCCTGCCGTACACGTTCGCCGGCATCAACAGCGCCGCGTGGCACGGCCTGTTCATCCACTACATCGTCGGCCTCTGGATCACGCCGGCCGGCTACGTGCTGATCTATTACTTCCTGCCGGCCAGCGTCAGGAACCCCGTGTACAGCCACAAGCTGTCTCTGGTCGGATTCTGGTCGCTGGCGCTGTTCTACCCGTTCGTCGGCATCCATCATTACCTGTACAGCCCGATCGCCGACTGGGCGGAGACGCTGGCGATCATCACCTCGATGCTGCTGATCGTGCCGGTGTGGACCGTGCTGCAGAACTTTTTCGGCACGATGGTCGGGCGCTGGCACACCTTCGGCCACAACCTGCCGGCCAAGTTTCTGATCATGGGTTCGATCATGTACCTGTTCGGCTGCTTCCAGGGCTCGACCGAGGCGTTGCGTTCGATCCAGCAGCCGACCCACTTCTCGGACTTCGTGATCTCGCACTCGCACCTGACCGTGTTCGGCACGTTCGTGGTGTGGGCGATCGGCGGCACGCTGTACGTGATGCCGAAGATTCTCGGGCGTCCGTTGTGGTCGTTCAAGCTCGGCAACTGGTCGTTCTGGCTGATCACCTGCGGCATCTCGCTGATGGGCATCGTGTTGACGGCCGGCGGCCTGCAGCAGGGATACATGCTGATGGCCGGCGCGGAGTGGCTCGATTCGCTGGTGGCGATCCGGCCCTACTGGCTGGTGCGCACGATCGCCGGCATCACGATGGATCTGGGGATGACGCTGCTGGCCTACAACCTGATGCGCACCGTGCTGTCGCCGCGCGTCGCGGCCGAACCGGAGGCCGCGCCCAAGGCGGCGGTCCCCGGCGCTGCGGCCGCGCAAGGAGCGGCGTCATGAGCCGCTACGGGCTGCGCTTTTACGCGCTGGTGGGCGGCTTCGGCTGCATCTCGCTGGCCGCCTTCGTGCAGGGCCTGCTGCCGATGCTGGAGCCGCAGTCGCGCACCGACAAGGTGACCAAGGTCGTGCGCACCGATCTCGGCGAGCTCAAGTGGATGGAACACACGGCCAGCGACTACACGCCGCTGGAGGCGCGCGGGCGCGCGGTGTACATCCGCGAAGGCTGCTGGTATTGCCATTCGCAGTACATCCGTCCGGTCACTGGCGAGACGCGCCGCTGGGGGCCGGTGACGCAGGCGGGCGAGTACGCGTACGACGTACCGCACCTGTTCTCCACCCGGCGCATCGGTCCCGATCTGTCGCGCGTCGGGCTGAAGTACAGCGATGCCTGGCACTACGCGCACTTCTGGGACCCGCGCATGCTGTCGCGCGACTCGATCATGCCGCGCTTCACCGCCCTGTTCGAAGGGCCTTACCGGGCCAAGATCGTCGACGACGGCCAGGGCGGCCGTACGCTCGAGCAGACGCCCGCCACGCAGAGACTCTTCGATTTCAAGAGCGAGCAATCGATCGTACTGACGCCGAACGCCGCAGGACTGCTGTTCGTGCCGGAGCGCGGCAAGAAGCCGCGCATCCTGACGCCGAACAACGAATTCACCGGCGACACCGTGCAGCTGATCGCCGCCAGCGAAGACCTGCGAGGCCTGGTCGCGTACCTGCAGAAGCTTGGTACCAACCGCGGCAAGTGGCGCGACCGCTTCGAGCCGCAGCTGATGGACGCCTCGCAGGTGAGCGTGCCGCGCTCGGAGGAGTGGATCGCCTACGGCAAGGAGGTCTACGAGCGGCGCTGTATCGGCTGTCACGGCGAGAAAGGCGACGGCAACGGACCGGCGGCGGCGTTCATGCAGATCGACCGGCCGCGCAACTTCACGATCGGCGTGTTCAAGTTCCGCCTGACGCCCTCGGGGTCGCTGCCGGACGACGGCGATCTGCTGCGCACGATCGTGCGCGGGGTGCGCGGTACCGCGATGCCGGGCTGGCACGAACTGCAGCAGAAGGACGTGCTGGCGGTGATTCAGTACATCAAGTACGTGCTGGCC
>DATLZG010000363.1:0-2341 GCA_035574095.1 Burkholderiaceae bacterium
ATCGGGCTGGCCGGGCGCGACGTCGAGCACGGGCTGGCGCTGACGCTCGAACACTTTCGCACGCGCGCCGAGCAGCAGCGCGCGCTCGAAGTCTTGTCGTTCAAGCTCGACGTGCTGTGGGCGATGAGCGACGCGCTGGCCGTCGCCTACGGGGTCCGCACATGAGCGGCGTCGATCCTGAAGCGCGGCCGGCGATCGCGCGCGGCTTCCGCCTGCAGTGGGAGGAAGCGCAAAACGCGTACGTGCTGCTGTACCCGGAAGGGATGGTGAAACTGAACGCGAGCGCGGGCGAAATCCTGCGCCGCTGCGACGGCGCGCGCACGCTGGCGGCCATCGTCGATGAACTGCACGCGGCGTTCGGCCGCACCGACCTGGAAGGCGACGTGCGCGAGTTCGTCGCGCTGGCGCTGGCGCGCGGCTGGCTGGAGAACGGTCGATGACGACACCCGGACCGCCGCTGTGGCTGCTGCTCGAGCTCACCTACCGCTGCCCGCTGCACTGCGTGTACTGCTACAACCCGGTGGACTTCGCGCGCGTCGAGGACGAAATGGCCACCGCCGACTGGCTGCGCGTGTTGCACGAGGCGCGCGCGCTCGGCGCGGTGCAATTGGGACTGTCGGGCGGCGAGCCGCTGCTGCGCGACGACCTGGAGGAGATTGCCGCCTGTGCGCACCGTCTCGGCTACTACGTGAACCTGATCACGTCCGGTGTGGGGCTGACCGACGCGCGGCTGGCGGCGCTGAAAGCGGCCGGGCTCGACCACATCCAGGTGTCGTTCCAGGATTCGACGCGCGAGGTCAACGATTTCCTGTCGCACACCAAGACGTTCGAGCTGAAACAGCGCGTCGCCGAATTGGTGAAGAAGCACGGCTACCCGATGGTGCTGAACTGTGTGCTGCACCGGCTCAACATCGACCATCTGGACGCGATCATCGAGATGGCCGTGCGGCTCGGCGCCGATTACCTGGAACTGGCGAATACGCAGTACTACTCGTGGGCGCATCTGAACCGCGAGCACCTGCTGCCGTCGCGCGCGCAGCTCGCCGCGGCGGAACGCGCGACGCAGCGCTGGCGCGAAAAACTCGCCGGCAAAATGAAGCTCTTTTTCGTCGTGCCCGATTACTTCGAGACGCGGCCGAAGCGCTGCATGAACGGCTGGGGCACGACCTTCATGACCGTGACCCCGGACGGCACCGCGCTGCCATGCCACACCGCGCGCATGCTGCCGGGGCTGCAATTCCCGAGCGTGCGCACGACCAGCGTGCGCGCCGCCTGGTACGAATCCGACGCCTTCAACCGCTTTCGCGGCACCGGCTGGATGAAAGCGCCGTGCGCCGACTGCCCCGAGCGCGAGCGCGACCTCGGCGGCTGTCGCTGTCAGGCCTACCTGCTGGCGCACGATCCGTACGCCGCCGATCCGGTGTGCGACAAAAGCCCGCACCACGCGGTCGTCACCGCTGCGGTCGCCCGTGCGCAGCAGGACCGCGTGCCCGAGTTCCCGCTCGTGTTCCGCGATCGCGCCAATTCGCTCGCACGCAGCGCGCCATAGCGGGCGCCGGTCGCCGCGCGCGCGTGGCGCAGACCGCCCGGCGCGCGCGTTGCATACTGCGCCGATGAACGAAGTCGTCCTTGCCGCCCCTGCGGTCGCGCGCGATGGCGACGCGCTGGCCGTCTGTCTGTGCGCCGCCTGGTGCGATACCTGCGCGGCCTACCGCGCCACGTTCGCGGCGCTCGCGCAACGGCACGCGGGCGTGCGCTTCGTCTGGCTGGACATCGAAGACCAGGAGGAACTGCTCGGCGGCGTCGAAGTGGAGAACTTCCCGACCGTGCTGATCGCCGCCGGCGACGAAGTGCGCTTCTTCGGCACGATCACGCCGCAGCCGGAGACGCTGGCGCGGCTGCTGCGCGCGCATCTGCAGGAAGGCGCGCGCGCCGCCGGCATCGAACCCGCGGTCACCGTATTGCTGCGGCGACTGCGCAGCGGTTAGCGCTGCCCGGCGGTCAGCGCAGATTACCGGTGTGGCCGAGCGAGTACCGGCCCGGCTGCGGCCACACGGTCAGGCCGTGCGGTTCCTTGCCGGCGCGCACGGTGCGCACCGCGCCGCTCGCCGTATCGACGACGTAAACCACGTCGTCGAAGCGGCCGCCCAGCCACAGTTGTTTGCCGTCGGCCGTGAGATTGCCCATGTCGGGGCTGCCGCCGCCCGGAATGCCCCAGCGGTTCACCACCTTCTCGCTGGCGAAATCGATCACCGCGATGCTGCCGCTGCCGCTCTTCGGGCCGAAGACCTTGTGCGAGCCGCGATTGACCACGTACAGCAGCTTGCCGTCGCGGCTCGGA
>DATLZG010000364.1:0-3812 GCA_035574095.1 Burkholderiaceae bacterium
CGCCGGCGCCGGCGCCCGCCGCCAACGCGCAGCCGCGCAGCGCGGCGTCGAGCCACGGCTTCCGCGTCGGCCAGTCGGTGCGCCACGCGCGCTTCGGCGACGGCGTGATCATCCGGCTCGAAGGTAGCGGCGACGATGCGCGCGCCAAGATCAACTTCGGGCCGGCGGGCGTGAAGGAACTGTTGCTCGGCGTAGCCAAGCTGCAGCCGGCGTAGCGGTTACCCGTCCCTGAAAATCGACCGATACATCGGGTAGAAGCTCGCCTGGATCAGCGTGAGCAGCGCCAGGCCGATCGGCGCGAGCACGATCGACAGCATCTGGCGGGAGGAAAAGATCAGGCTGACCAGCGACACCGAGACCAAGCTGGCGCCGACCAGGATCGCGAACGTCAGCAAGCCGTACACCGTCAACGCCCCCTTGTTGCGCCAACAGGCGACCGCGCTCGCGAACATCGCCTTCGCCGGCCCCTGGCCATGCCAGCCCGCGAGCAGCGGCGCGAACCACATCAGGATCATCACCGGGCTGAACAGCAGCAGTTGCACTAGCAGCTCGGCCAGCGGCAGCTCGTCGATCGATTGCGACGGCGGCGGCGCGCCGGCCAGCAGTTGCGACAGCGTGACGACCGTCATCAGCAGCGCGGCATGGATCACGCCGAGCCGAAACAGCAGCGCGCGGCGCGCCGCATCCTGAAACGGCGCGGCGAAAGCGGTCGGCACCGGCGGGCGGCCCGCGCCGACGTCGCGCACCGCGGTCATCAGGCCGACCGTGGCGAACGGCGCCAGCACGCCGGAAATCGCGATGCCGACGACCGGCAGCGTGGCCGGCACCAGCAGCATGAACAGATACATCACCACCATCGCCGGCAAGCCGAGCGGCTGCCGCTTCAGCAGCCGCCAGCCGTCGCGCAGCCAGGCCGCGCCGTAGGATGCAGGAAGCGAGAGAATCTGCATCAGCGGGTCCCGCCGGGCCACGGCAGCCAAGCATCGGCGATCCGCTCGCGCAGCGTGCGCTCGAAGCGGCGCGGATCGTGCGGAGTCAGAAGCTCGGCCGCGCGCGGGCGATGCAGGTCGTACAGGCGCGAGATCCAGAAGCGCACCGCCGCGGCGCGCAGCATCGTGCGCCAGTTCTCGCGCTCGAGATCGGTCAGCGGCCGGACCGCGTGGTAGGCCTCGATCAGGGCCAGCGCGCGCGCGCGGTCCCAACGGCCGTCTTCGAGCGATACGCACCAGTCGTTCATCGTGACCGCCAGATCGAACAGCCACCAGGTGCAGCCGGCGAAGTAGAAGTCGATAACGCCGCCGACCGCATCGCCGTCCCACAGCACGTTGTCGCGGAACAGATCGGCGTGCACCGGGCCGTGCGGCAGCTTTTCCGCCTCCGGCCGGCGCTGGAAGCTGTCGTGAAAGATCACTTCCTCGGCCAGGAAGTGATAGGTGTCGTCGGGCAGATCGGTTCTGAGCTCGGGCAGCACCTGCTTCCACCAGCCGATGCCGCGCAGGTTCGGCTGGAACAGCGGGAAGTCGGCGGCCGCCAGATGCATGCGCGCCAGCAGCGCGCCGATCGTCGCGCAACGCACGGCATCGGGGTGCTCGACGGCGCGGCCGTCGACGCGCGTGACGATCGCGCACGGCTTGCCCTTCAACTCCGATAGCAGGCCGCCTGCGCGATTCTCCTGCGGCTCCGGCACCGGCAGGCCGCGCCGCGCCAGGTGACGCATCAACTCCAGATAGAACGGCAGTTCGCGAAAGCCGAGGCGCTCGAACAAGGTCAACACGTAGCGGCCGGCGCCGGCGTCGACGAAGTAGTTGGTGTTTTCGATGCCGGCGGCGATGCCCTCGAAGGCGCGCAACTCGCCCAGCGCGTACTGAGCCAGCAGCCCGGCGATATCGTCGCGCGTCAGCGCGGTGAACACCGCCATTTGCAGCTAGAAGTCCAAGCGCAGGAAACGCGGCAGGGAAAGCCCGGAACTGAGTTCCTGGTTCGACAGCGGTGGGCGGCCTTCGCGGTTCACGATGACATAGCTCGCCGTCGACCCGGCCGGGGTGACGACGATCTCGACGATGCGGTTGCCTTGGCGGCGTTGTTCGATGCGCGCCTCGCGCGACGTGTCGCGTGCCGGCGCGAGCAGCTCGTCGTCGCGCGGTTCGGTGAGCGGCGGGATCTCGGTGGCCGGTGCCGCCGGGCGCTCGCTTTCCGGCAGCCGGATCACTGTGCGCGCGCGCGCGTCCGCCGGCGCCGCTTTCTGTTCCGCCGGCAACGGCGGCGGCGCATCGAGCGGCGCACCGATCGCGGCGGCGCTCGCCAGCGCGGCGAACAGGGGCAACGGCAGCAGATTCATGCGGCGGATTTTACGCCGCGCCCTCACAGATACAGCAATTGCTCGCGTTCGGCGGGCGTCGATGCGAAACCGCGCCTCTCGTAGAAGTCGAAAATGACATCGACGACGGTCGCATCGTCGTCGACCACGCGCATCAGGTCGATGTCCTTGGCGTCGATCTTGCCCTGCGCGACCAGCGTGTCGCGCAGCCAGTCGAGCAACCCGCGCCAGAAGCTCGAGTCCACCAGCACGATCGGGATACGTCGCCCCTTGCCGGTCTGGATCAGCGTCAGCGCCTCGAACAGTTCGTCCAAAGTGCCGAAGCCGCCCGGCAGCACCACGTAGGCGGCGGCGTATTTGACGAACGCGACCTTGCGCGCGAAGAAGTGGCGAAAGCGCAGCGAGATGTCCTGATACGGATTGCCGTGCTGCTCGAACGGCAGCTCGATGTTCAGGCCCACCGACGGTGAACGCCCGGCGTACGCGCCCTTGTTGGCCGCTTCCATCACGCCTGGGCCGCCGCCGCTGATGACCGCGAAGCCGGCGTCGGACAGAGCGCGCGCGATGGTTTCGGTGCGCTCGTACAGCGGCTCGCCGGGCTTGGCGCGCGCGCTGCCGAAGATCGATACCGCGGGCCGGATCTCGGACAGGCGTTCAGCGGCTTCGACAAACTCCGAGATAATCCCCCACAGATGCCACGACTCGCGCGCCTTCTGCGCGGTTGCGCGCTCCGGCATCGTGACCGCCCGCAGGCTGGGAATGTTCTTCTGCCGATCCAACATTCGCGCTCTCCAGTGAAGACTCTGTTACTCGTCGACGGCTCCAGCTACTTATACCGCGCCTTTCATGCGCTGCCCGATCTGCGCACCGCGCGCGGCGAGCCGACCGGTGCGCTGCGCGGTTTCATCTCCATGCTGAAGGTGCTGCGCAGCCAGTATCCGGCCGACTATCAGGCGGTCGTGTTCGACGCCAAGGGCAAGACCTTTCGCGACGACATCTACCCCGAATACAAGGCGCACCGGCCGCCGATGCCGGACGATCTGGCGCGGCAGATCGAGCCGATCCACGAAGCGGTGCAGGCGCTCGGCTGGCCGATCCTGGAGATCGAAGGCATCGAGGCCGATGATGTCATCGGCACGCTGGCGCGGCAGGCGGAAAAGCAGGGGCTGCACACGGTCATTTCCACCGGCGACAAAGACCTCGCGCAACTGGTGACCGATCATGTCGTGCTGGTGAACACGATGAGCAACGAGCGGCTCGATCGCGCCGGCGTGATCGAGAAGTTCGGTGTGCCGCCGGAGAGAATCGTCGATTTCCTGGCGCTGGTCGGCGACGCCGTGGACAACGTGCCGGGCGTCGACAAGGTGGGGCCGAAGACCGCCGCCAAGTGGCTGCAGCAGTACGGCTCGCTGGACGCCATCATCGCCAATGCGGACAAGATCGAAGGCAAGGTCGGCGAGAACCTGCGGCGGGCGCTGGCATGGCTGCCGACCGC
>DATLZG010000365.1:0-4166 GCA_035574095.1 Burkholderiaceae bacterium
CGCGCGCATGATCGAAGCGGCCGCCGCGCGCACGCGCGAATTCGAAGCGGCGTGCGGGATGTCGCCGCAACAGGCGCCGCGGGCGCGTCTGCTCGAGCTGCTTCCGCGCGCATGCGAACTGAGCGCGCCGGCGGTGGCGCCGAGCGTCGAACGCGACGCGCTCGGCGTGCCGGCGAACGCGCGCGAAATCCTGCTCGCCGGCCTGGCCGAAGCGTCCGACAGCCTGGCGCGCGGCGCCGAGCTGAACAGCGTGATCCGCATCGCGCTCGAAGCGATTTACTCCGGGCTGGGCTTCGCACGTGCCGCGCTCGTGCTGCGCGATCCGGCGAACGGCACCTATCGCACGCGCGCCGGCTTCGGTTCGCCGCGGCCGAATTTTTCCTTCCCCGCCGGCGGCGCCAATCACCTATTCGCCGCCGCGCTCGCGCACGCGACCGATCTGCATATCGCCGACGTCGCCGCCGAAAAGGTGCGCGCTGCGTTGCCGCCGTGGTTCGCGCGCGATTTCGGCGCAACGAAGAGCTTCGTACTGCTGCCGCTCGTCGTGGCGGGCAAGCCGGTCGGCTTCTTCTACGCCGATCGGGCGGTTACCGATGCGCGCGGTCTGACACCGGAGGAGCTGAACCTGCTGCGTTCGCTGCGCAACCAGGTGCTGCTGGCGCTGCAGCGGCGGCCGTAGCGCGCCGGCGGTAGGCGGCCTCTTCGAAGGCTGCGGCTTCGACCGGAGCGTGATCACACGCGGTGCAGATCGTCGAACCCGTACAGGCGGCGCGCGTTGTCCCGCAACACACGGTCGCGAATTCGTGCGTCCGTGGTCCACTGCACGCATCTTTGCAGCAGGCCGACGGTATCGGTCTGTACTCCATGCGCTTTCGTGTGCGGCCAGTCGGAACCCCAGACGACTTGTTCGGGATTCGCGGCCACAAGCAGTTCGTGCAGCGGGCGCACGTCCTCATACCCCGGCGCGGCATCGGACAGATTCGCGGCTCCTGAAAGCTTGACCCATACGAGGCCGTCGGCCAGCGCGCGGCGCAGCCACTGCACTCCCGCATGCGCCGTCCCGAAACGAGCCGGCGTGCGACCCATGTGATCGATCACGATCGTCAGCCGCGCGCGTCGCAGGCGGTCCTCCAACGCCGGCAGCAAGCGGCTGTCGGTCAGCAGTTCCACATGCATGTCACGTTGCCGCAAGCGCGGCGCGAGATTCTCGAATGCATCGAAGCGCACGAAACCGCCCATGGCCAGTGGGTCGTGCGCCGCGAAGTGCGCCAGGCGCACGCCGCGCACGCCTGCCGCAACCAGCCGATCGAGCTCCTGATCGGTCACGTCGGCACGGACTGCGGCAACGCCGCGCAGCGCGTTCGCGCCTTCGGCCAAGGCGGCCAGCAGCGCACGGTTGTCGGTTCCGTAGAAGCTCGGCTGAACGACCACGCCGCGCGTCACACCCAGCGGCCCGAGCGTCGCGCGCCAGCGCACGAGCGGCGCTGCGGACGGCGTGTAGCTGCGCTCGGGGTCCAGCGGGAAAACGGTCGGATCGCCGATCACATGGAAGTGCGCGTCGATCGCGTCGGGCACCGGCACTTTGAAAGTCGGGCGCATCGGCGCGCTGGCTCAGTCGAGCTTGATGTTCCTTTCGCGCACGATCTGGCCGGTGCGCTCGATCTCGGAGCGGATGAAGGCCGCGTACTCGGCCGGCGTGCTTGGGCGGACGTCGGCGCCTAGCCGTGCGAACTGGTCGCGTACGGAAGGACGGTTCAGCACCGCGGTGAGCGCGGTGTTGAGGCGTTTGACCAGATCCGGCGCGGCACCGCCCGGCAAGACGAGGCCGAGTGTCGTGCTCGCATCGAACTGGGCGATGCCCGATTCGGACAGGGTCGGGGTGTCGGCCAGCAGCAGCGAGCGCTTCGCCGTTGTCACGGCGAGCGGACGCAGTTTGCCGCTACGAATCAGCGGCAACACCGACGACAACTGATCGAAATGCAGATCGACATGGCCCCCGGCCAAGTCGTTGTTCGCCAGGGCGCTGCCCTTATAGGGCACGTGCACGAAGCGCACGCCGGCAGCGGCCTGGAACATCTCGCCGACGATATGGTTGCCGCTACCCGAACCCGCGGACGCCATCGTCATCGCGCCGTTGCGCTTGCGCGCGAGCGCGAGCAATTCGTCCACCGAGTGCACCGGCGTCGACGGTCCCACGACCAGCACCATGGGGACGCTGGCGACCAGCCCCACCGGCGCAAAGTCCTTGATCGCGTCATACGGCAGTCTGGGATGCAGCGACGGCGCCGCAAGATGGTTGATCGGCGACGCCAGCCCGAGCGTGTAGCCGTCGGGCGCGGACTTCGCGACCGCGTCCAGACCGATCGTGCCGCCGGCGCCGGGCTTGTTCTCCACCACCACCGGCTGCCCCAGTTCGCGCGCGAGCTCGGGCGCCAGGATCCGCGCGCTCAGATCCACGTTGCCGCCGGGCGGAAACGGCACGATCAGCTTGATCGGCCGGTTCGGATACGTTTGCGCCTGCAGCGGCAGCGCCGCCGCCGCGAGGACAGACCCGATCAATATGCGACGCAAGGCATTCATTCGGTTCCCTCGATGTTCATGAATCCGAGCGGTGTCGATGCGGCGGCCCTGCTCAATGCGGACGCGCTAGCGGCAGCCCGGCCACGTCGAGCTCTGCACGCAGCACGCTGCCGCTGACGGACTCGGTGCAATAGAGCGTCCTGCGCTCGGCGCCGCCGAAGGCCACGTTGGTCAATGACGAACCCGCGCTGCTGCGCAGTATCAGCACCGGCTCGGCGCGTTCGTTCAGCACCCAGGCATAGCCGAGGCCCGGGTTGGCCACGATCAGGCGGCCCGCTTCGTCCATCGCCAGCCCGTCGGGGCCACTCGGGCCATAGGAGGTGAAAAAAGCGCCGACCTTGGCCACGCTGCCGTCCTCCATCAGCGGCACGCGCCACACCTGATTGGCGCGCGTGGCCGCCAGATAAAGCACGCGCTCGTCGGCCGACAGCGCCACGCCATTGGGGCTCGGCACGTTGGCAAGCAGTAGGTCCAGCCGCCCGTCCGGCCGCAGCCGGTACAAGCGTCCGGTGGGGTCGTGCAGGCCGGTCTGCCCCTGGTCGGTGAAGTACAGATTGCCGCGCGAATCGAAGAACAGGTCGTTGACGCCTTTGAAGCGCTCGGTATTGCGGCGCTCGAGATACGGCCGCACCGTGCCGCGGGCGATGTCGCACACCATCAGGCCGTTGCGGTAATCGGCGACCAGCAGCTCGCGCTCGCTCAAGAACTTCAGGCCGTTGGGCTCGCCGTCCCATTCGGCGATCAAATCCCACTGGCCGCGCGGATCGATGCGGAAGATGCGACCGAACGGGATGTCGGTCACGTACAGGTTGCCGGCGTCGTCGAACACCGGCCCTTCGAGGAAGGAATCGATCGCCTGGCCGCCGCGATTGGCATCGGCCCACGCCGAGCGCACGCCGGTGCGGCGGAAGCCATCGGGAAGGCGGGTGAAGACTTCCGCGTCGCGAACGGTCGGGACAGGCAGCAGAAACATCGCGTTCGCAGCCGGGCTACTTCTTCTCGAACGCGGCGTTGGCCGCCACCTTGCCCCAATACTCGGTGCGCGCGCGCAGCTCGCGCGCGAAGTCGGCGGCGTTCCACGCACCGGCTTCGGCGCCGCTGTCGGCGGCGAAAGCCTTGATATCCGGCGCGTTCATTGCGGCGGCGATCTCGCGCTGCATCCGCTCGAGCACCGCGGGCGGCGTTCCTTTCGGCGCCCACAGGCCGGTGAAGTTGATGACGCCGAAGTTCTTCACGCCGGCCTCGGCGAAGGTCGGCACGTCGGGCAGCGCGGCCAGGCGACGCTCGCCGCTGACCGCCAGCAGCCGCATCTTGCCCGCCTTGACGTTGGCGATCACGCCGGGCGTGGAGGCGATCTGGAAGTCGATCGTGCCCGACAGCAAGGCCACCGTCGCTTCGCCGGCGCCCTTGAACGGGACGTGCATGAATTTCACGCCGGCGGCGATGCCGAGCGCTTCGGACGCGAAGTGCGGCGTGGTACCGGCGCCGCCGGTACCGTAGCTGATGCGGTCGGGCGCGGCCTTAGCGGCGGCGATCAGGTCGGCCAGAGTGTTGAAGCGCGCATCGGCTTTGACCACCACGGCCAT
>DATLZG010000366.1:0-11890 GCA_035574095.1 Burkholderiaceae bacterium
ATCGTTCGAGATCGAGTTCACGGTCGATCGCCGCGGTCAGGTCACTGCATCGCACATGGTCTCGAGCACGCATCCGGCGCTCGACGACTACATCCTCGCGCGGCATCGGCAGTGGCTGTACGCGGTCGCGACGCAGGAACATTTATGCGCGACGCGCCGTTTCCGCGCGCGGCAGCGCATCGAAGTCACCCAACTGGGCGGCAAGCTGTCGGCGCCGCTGGCTCCGGCCGAAGTGCTGGAGATCCTGCAGCGGGTCGAACACCCCGATCTGACCAGCGGCGCGACGCTGCGCGTCCCGAACTACCGCCGCGTGATGCGGGACATCCTCTATCCGACCGCCGCGCTCAGAGCGGGTGTCGAAGCGCGGCTGGCGCTGTTGGTCCAGTTCGACGCCGACGGTCGCGTCAGCGACGTTTTCCCGGTCAACGCCGCGTTCGACGAATGGGGGTTCACGCACGCGGCGATGGCGGCCGCCCGCAGACTGCACGCCGATCCGCCGCCGGGACGCAGCTCTACCGCGTGCGTGCCGGTGGAGTTCCGGGTTCGTTAGCCGGCGGCATGCGCCGCGCCTCCAGGTACAGCGGCAGCACCTTCGGCAGCGCGGCCTCCAGGTCGCGAATCCGCGTTGCGTGCGCCGGGTGCGTGGACAGCAACTGCTGCGGCTGATTGCCGCCGAGCCGTGACATCTTTCTCCACACGCTGACTGCCGCGCGCGGATCGAAGCCGGCGCGCGCGGCCAGTTCGATGCCGACCAGGTCGGCGTCGGTCTCGTGGCTGCGCGAGTACGGCAGCGTGACCGCCAGTTGCGCGGCTTGCGCCAGCGCCGCGGTGCCGGCCGGCGACAGTCCGAAATACGCCGCCGCCAGGTTGACGCCGACTTTCTTCAGGATCGCTTCGCTCATGCGGGCACGGCCGTGCTCGAGCGCCGCATGCGCGATCTCGTGGCCGATCACCGCGGCCAGTTCGTCGTCGCTCAGCTTCAGTTTGTCGATCAGACCGGCGAACACCATGATCTTGCCGCCGGGCATGCACAACGCATTGACCATCGGCGCGTCGATCACGTTGACCTCCCATTGCCAGCGGGCGGCTTTGTCGTTGAAGCGGCTGGCGTGCGGAATCAGCCGCGCCGCGATCGCGCGCGCCCGCGCCACCGACGGCGCATCGCTGTTCAGCACGCGGCGCGCGGCCGCCTGCTGCTTCATCTGCGCGTACTGTTGCGCCGCTGTTTGGTTGACCATCGATTCCGGTACCAGCAGCAGGCGCGGTTTGCGCACCTGCACGCGGGGGGCCGCCGCGAGCGGCATGGCGAGCGCCAGCAGCAGCGCGCCGAGCGCAAGCCTTCTCGACACCCGCATGCGTTCCTCCATCGCGGCCCCGGCCGCACCGTAGACTGGCGCCAACTATGGCCAATCCGCCCGCTTCGCAAGTCGCCGCCGCTGCCCCCGCACGCGGCTGGCGCGAGGCGTTGCGCGTGTACCGCGAACCGGCGGTGCTGCGCATGTTCTTCCTCGGCTTCGCGGCCGGGCTGCCGCTGTTGCTGGTGCTGGGCACGCTGTCGTTCTGGCTGCGCGAAGCCGGGGTGACGCGCACGACGATCGGCTACTTCTCCTGGGTCGGCCTGGCGTACGGGGTCAAGTGGGCGTGGGCGCCGCTGGTCGACCGGCTGCCGCTGCCGTGGTTGACGCGCGCGCTCGGCCGCCGCCGCGGCTGGCTGCTGGCGGCGCAGTTGACGATCGCCGCCGGGTTGATCGGCATGGCGCTGGCCGACCCGCGGCAGGCGCTGGCGCCGCTGCTCGTGTGCGCGCTGGTGGTCGCCTTCGGTTCGGCCACGCAGGACATCGCTCTCGATGCCTATCGCATCGAATCGGCGCCGGTCGAAAAGCAAGGAGCGCTTGCGGCCGCGTACCAGACCGGCTACCGGCTGGCGATGATCTGGGCCGGCGCCGGCGTGCTGTGGATCGCCGCGCGCGCTGCGGGCGGAGCGGCCGGCTACGACCCGCACGCGTGGACGGTCGCTTATCTGGCGATGGCGGCGACGATGGCGGTCGGCGTCGTCGCCGTGCTCGCGGCGCCGGAGCCGGTGGCGCGCACGGCCGAGGTGGACGCCGCCGAGCAGGCGTTGGCCGCGCGCCTAGCGCAAGAGCGCAGGCTGGCGCCGCGTACCGCGCGCGTGGCCGCGTGGGCGTATCACGCGATCGCCGGCCCGTTTCTGGACTTCCTGCGCCGCTACCGCTGGCAGGCGGTGCTGCTGCTGGCGCTGATCGCGACCTATCGCATCGCCGACGTCGTGATGGGCATCATGGCCAACCCGTTTTACGTCGACATGGGCTACAGCAAGGACGAAGTAGCCGCGGTGTCCAAGTTCTACGGCGTGGCGATGACGTTGGCGGGCGCCTTCATCGGCGGCGCTGCGGCGGTGCGCTTCGGCGTGCTGCGTGTGCTGGCGGCCGGCGCGCTGCTGGCCGCCGCCAGCAATCTGCTGTTCGCCTGGCTGGCGACGCGCGGCCACGATCTGATCGGCCTGATCTTCGTGATCAGCGCCGACAATCTGAGCGCAGGCATCGCCTCGGCAGCGTTCGTCGCCTACCTGTCGGGGCTGACCAACGTCGCCTACTCGGCCACGCAGTACGCGCTGTTCTCCTCGACGATGCTGCTGGTGCCGAAGTGGCTGGCCGGCTTTTCCGGCGCGTTCGTCGACGCGTTCGGCTACGAAGCCTTTTTCCTATGCACCGCCGCGCTCGGCGCGCCGGTGCTCGCCCTCGTCTGGCTGGCGGGTCGCGTCCAACCCGCCCGCTCGCCCTGAACGGGGCTCAGCGCGAATCGAACCGATACACCGCCAGCGTGGCGCGCAGGCTCGGCGCGAAGCGCACCGCCCGGCCATTGGCGAGCAGCGCGCGTTCGGTCACCCGCAGACCCAGCTTGGCGGCGAGGATCTCGAAGTCCTTCAGCGTGCACAGATGGACGTTCGGCGTGTCGTACCACTGGTACGGAATCTGCGGCGTCACCGGCATGCGTCCGGCGGCCAGCGACACGACGTGCCGCCAGTGGCCGAAGTTCGGAAACGACACGATGCCCTGGCGACCGACGCGCGCCATCTCGCGCAGGATGTCTTCGGTGTGGCGCATCGCCTGCAGCGTCTGCGACAGCACGACGACGTCGAACTGATCGTCGCCGAACATCTTCAGGCCGGACTCCAGATCGGCCTGGATCACGTTGACCCGCCGCCGCGTGGCGGCGAGCACGTTGTCGTCGGCGATCTCCACGCCGTAGCCGCGGCAGCCCTTGGCGTCGCGCAGGTGCGCGAGCAGGCTGCCGTCGCCGCAGCCCAGATCGAGCACGCTGCTGCCCGGCGCGATCCAGCCGGCGATCAGCGCGAGGTCGGGACGCAGGCTCACTTCCCGACCTCGGCGGCGATGTTGTCGAAGTACGCCGCCACCAGCCGGTGGTAACGCGGGTCTTCGAGCAGGAACGCATCGTGGCCGTGCGGCGCGTCGATCTCCGCATAGGTGACGTCGCGCCGGTTGTCGACCAGCGCGGCGACGATCTCGCGCGAACGCGCCGGCGGAAAGCGCCAGTCGGTGGTGAACGACACCAGCAGGAAGCGCGCCTGCGCCGGCGCCAGCGCCGCGGCCAGATCGCCACCGTAGTCCTTGGCCGGATCGAAGTAGTCGAGCGCGCGCGTGATCAGCAGGTAGGTGTTGGCGTCGAAATACTCGGAAAACTTGTCGCCCTGATAGCGCAGATAGCTCTCGACCTCGAACTCCACACCGTAGCCGAACGCATAGTCGCCGTTGCGCAGTTCGCGGCCGAACTTGACCGCCATGTCCTCGCCCGACAGGTAGGTGATGTGCCCGAGCATGCGCGCGATGCGCAGGCCGCGGCGCGGTACCACGCCGTGGGCGTAGTAGTCGCCGCCGTGAAAGTCCGGGTCGCTTTGAATGGCGGTGCGGGCGACGTCGTTGAACGCGATGTTCTGCGCCGACAGCTTGGGCGTGGTGGCGATCGCGACGCAATGGCGCAGCCGCTGCGGATAGCGCAGCGACCACGACAGCGCCTGCATGCCGCCCAGCGAGCCGCCCATCACCGCCGCCCACTGCGCGATGCCGAGACGGTCCGCCAGCCGCACCTGCGCATCGACCCAGTCTTCGACCGTCACCACCGGAAAGCGCGCGCCGTACGGCTTGCCGGTGGCGGGATCGGGCGACATCGGCCCGGTGGAGCCGAAACACGACCCCAGGTTGTTGACGCCGACGACGAAGAAGCGGTTGGTGTCGACCGGCTTGCCGGGCCCGACCATGTTGTCCCACCAGCCGACGTTCTTCGGATCGTCGGCGTACACGCCGGCCACGTGGTGCGAGGCGTTCAGCGCGTGGCAGATCAACACCGCGTTGCTGCGCGCGGCGTTCAGCTCGCCGTAGGTCTCGTACATCAGCGTGTAGTCGGCGATCGTCGCGCCGCTGGTCAGCCGCAGCGGCTGCTCGAACCGCATCGACTGCGGCGCCACGACGCCGACCGAACCGGCACGCAAGACAGCCTCCGAAAACAAAAAACCCGACCGCTGATCGCTGATCGGGTTGGATTGCGAAGCACGCGCACCGTACCCGGTGCGCGGATCTCTTTAGCGGAGTTTGCCGCGGCTGTCGCGGCGCGCCCGCAAGCGGATCAGCAAATCAGCGCGAGGCGCGAACGGTAGTCAGTCCGGGCGCGAGTGTCAACGAGGTGATCCGTGGTCCGTGATCCGTGGGCCGGTTTCCGGGTCCGTGTTCCGTTCTCGATGCCCGTGCGTTCGCCCGGGGTCGAACGTCGACGGTCGACACAGATCGGACGACGGTCACTGCACACGCTGCGCGGCGCGGTCGAGCGCCGCCCGCACTTCGAGCGGATCGTGCGCGCGTAGCACGCGTGCCGCCAACTGCATCGCCGACCGGCGCGAAGTTTCGAGCACGCGCGCCTTGACGGCGAGGATCTGCGACGGGTGCATCGAGAACTGGCGCAGGCCCATGCCGACCAGCAGCTCGGTCAGCGCCAGTTCGCCCGCCATCTCTCCGCACACCGATACCGGTACCCGCGCGCGGTTGCCGGTGCGGATCGTGTGTGCGACGAGCTTCAGCACCGCCGGGTGCAGTTGGTCGTAAAGATGCGCGACCGCGGAGTCGGCGCGGTCGATCGCCAGCGTGTACTGGATCAGATCGTTGGTGCCGAGCGACAGGAACTTCAGCCGTTTGACGAAGGCCGGCAGCGACAGCGCGGCGGCCGGCACTTCGATCATGCCGCCCACCGGCACGCGGGCGTCGAACTTCTGCTTTTTTTCCTTCAACTGCTCTTTGGCGCGGGCGACGAAGGCGAGCGCCTGCTCGATCTCGTGCACGTGCGCCAGCATCGGCACCAGGATGCGCACCGTGCCCACCGCGGAGGCGCGCAGGATGGCGCGCAACTGCGTCAGAAAGAGGTCGGGATAGGCCAAGCAGTAGCGGATCGCGCGCAGCCCGAGCGCGGGATTGGACTCCGGCGTCGGGCTGCCGTCGTTGATGCCGAGCGACGCGCGCGCCGCTTCATTCAGCACTTTGTCGGCACCGATGTCCAGCGTGCGGATCACCACCGGCTTGCCCTTCAGCGCGCGTGCGACCTTGGCGTAGGCCTCGTACTGCTCGTCTTCGTCGGGCAGCTCGTCGCGGTTCATGAACAGGAACTCGGTGCGGTACAGGCCGACGCCGTCCGCCCCCGCTTCCAGCGCCTCGCGCGCGTCCTCCGGCCCCTCGATGTTCGCGTACAGCTCGATCGCGATGCCGTCCTTGGTGCGCGCGATCTTGCCGCGCAGCTTGCGCAGCTCGCTGCGATGCTCGGCATCGGCGCGCAACCGCTCGCGGTACAGCGCCAGCTCGGCGCCGTCCGGGTTGACGAGCACGCGCCCGGCCGCGGCGTCGATCACCACCAGGTCGCCCTCGGCGATGCAGTCGCGCGCGTGCGCCGCGCCGAGCACCGCCGGCAGCCCCAGGCTGCGCGCCAGAATCGCCGTGTGTGAGGTCGGGCCGCCCAACTCGGTGACAAAGCCGCCGAGCAGCACGTCGTCGCGCCGCTTCAGGTGCAGCATGTCGGCCGGCGCCAGGTCGTGCGCGACCAGGATCAGACGTTCGCCGTCGCCGCTTCTGCGCACCACCGCGCTCGAGGGCTTGCCGCCGGCGAGGCGGCGCAGCACGCGCTCGACCACCTGCCGCACGTCCTGCGAGCGTTCGCGAAAGTACGCGTCGTCGATCGACTCGAACTGCCGGCACACCTCTTCGAGCTGGATCGTGAGCGCCCATTCGGCGTTGATCAGCCGCGTGCGCACCAGGTCGCGCGGCGCATCCGCCAGCAGCGGATCGTCGAGGATCATGCGGTGCAGGTCGAGAAAGGCGCCGACCTCGCTCGGCGCGCCGGGAGCGACGTCGGAGCGCAGTTCGTCCAGTTCCGCGCGCACCAGCGAGAACGCGTTGTTCAGCCGCGCCACCTCGTGCAGCACGTCCTTGCGCTCGATCGCGTACTGGCGCACCTCCAGCTCGCTCGGCGCCAGCAGGTGCGCGCGGCCGATCGCGATGCCCGCGTGCGCGCCCGATGCGACCCCGAAACCCGTCAGCTCGCGCGTCATTCCTCGCCGAACTTCCCTTCGATCAGCGCGCCGAGCGCCGCTACTGCCTCGGCTTCGTCCGGACCGTCGGCATCGACTGTCACCGTCGAGCCGTACCCGGCGGCCAGCATCATCACGCCCATGATCGATTTCGCGTTCACGCGCCGGCCGTTCTTCGCGATCCAGATTTCGGCGGCGAACTTCGAAGCAAGCTGCGTCAACTGTGCCGACGGCCGCGCGTGCAGGCCAAGCTTATTGGTGATGGTGAAGTCGCGCGAGATCATGCGCCGTCGACGGGCGTCGGCGCCTCGGTCTCCACCTGCAGCATGCCCGCGGCACCGCCGGCGAGCGCCTTGTCCACGGTTTGCGCCAGGGTGCCGTCGCGGTAGCACAACGCGCGCAGCAGCATCGGCAGGTTGACGCCCGCGATCACCGCGACGCGGCCCGGGTCGATGAGCCGACGGGCGATGTTGCCGGGGCTGGCACCGAAGGCGTCCACCAGCACCAGCACGCCGCTGCCGTCGTCGATCTCGCCCACCAGCCGGCGCGCCTGCGCCACGGTCGCTTCGACATCGGCATCCGGCGTCACGTCCAGGGCGCGCACGCCGCGGGCGGCGCGTTCCGGTGCGCAGGAGTAGACGTGCGCCGCCGCCGCCGCCAGGGCGCTGGCCAGCGGCGCGTGGGCGATCAGCAAGACTCCAATCATTGGGCGGATTCGAGAATCGGCGGTCGTTTTCCCTCGACCGCCCGCTCCAACGCGTCGACGAACAGCGCGGCGACGTCGCAGCCGGTCTGCTGCGCGATCTCGACGAAGCAGGTCGGGCTGGTGACGTTGATCTCGGTCAGGTACTCGCCGATCACGTCCAGTCCCACCAGCAGCAGGCCGCGCGCGGCCAGCACGGGTCCGAGCGCGCGCGCGATGCGCCAATCGGACGCCGACAGCGGCTGCGCGCGGCCGATGCCGCCGGCGGCCAGGTTGCCGCGCGCTTCGCCCGGCTGCGGAATGCGCGCCAGACAGTACGGCACCGGTTCGCCGTCGATCAGCAGCACGCGCTTGTCGCCGTCGGCGATGGCAGGGATGAAGCGCTGCGCCATGATCGTGCGCGCGCCGTAATCGGTCAGCATCTCGACGATGGCGTTGAAGTTCGGATCGCCCGCGCGCAGCCGGAACACGCCGCGACCGCCCATGCCGTCGAGCGGCTTGACGACGATGTCGCGCTGCTCGGCGTGGAACTCGCGCAGCAGGCGCGCGTCGCGCGTCACCAGCGTGGGCACCGTGAACTGCGGAAACTCGGCGATCGCCAGCTTTTCGTTGTGGTCGCGCAGCGCCTGCGGGTCGTTGAACACGCGCGCGCCCTGCGCCTGCGCGCGCGACAGCAGCAGCGTGGCGGCCAGGAACTCGACGTCGAACGGCGGGTCCTTGCGCATCAGCACGGCGTCGAACGCCGCCAGGTCCGTCCACGCGCTGCCGCGCCGGCGATACCAGTCGTGGTCGTCGGCGCGCACTTCGAGCTCGGTGGCCTCGCCTTGCACGCGCCCGTCGCGCAATGCCAATTGCGCCGGCGTGCAGGCATGGACGCGATGGCCGCGCGCGGCCAGCGCGCGCGCCATCGCCACGCTCGAATCCTTGTATGCCTTCAGTTCGTCGAGCGGATCGACGACGAACAGGACCGACAAGCGCGCCATGTCAGCCGGCGATCGCCGCCGCCACCGATGCGGTCGCCGGCGCGGCCAGGTGCGCCGTACGCTCCAGCTCGAGCGCCGCGGCCAGCAGCGCCAGCCGCGCGACCACGCCGTAGCTGTAGAAGCGGTTGGTCGGTGCGGTGCCGGGAGCGGCCTTGCAGTCGGGCAGGTTGCAGGCGGCGGCGAACGCCAGCGGCACGAACTCCGCCCCCGGCGCGTTCAGGTTCTCGTCGATGCCGCGCCCGCGGTGCACCCGGTAGAAGCCACCCACCACATAGCGGTCGATCATGTACACGACCGGCTCGGCCACCGCGTCGTCGATCTTCTCGTAGGTCGGAACGCCTTCCTGGATGATGACCTCGCTGACCGCCAGCCCTTCCTTGACCACCGCCATCTTGTTGCGCTGCTTGCGGTTCAGGTCGCGCACCTCGGCGGCGTCGTGCACGGTCATGATGCCCATGCCGTAGGTGCCGGCGTCGGCCTTGACGATCACGAACGGCCTTTCGTTGATTCCGTACTCGCGGTACTTCTCGCGCACGCGCGTCAGCAGCGCATCGACGTTGCTCGCCAGGCATTCCTCGCCGACGCGCTCGTGAAAATTGACCTGCCCGCAGCGCGCGAAGTACGGATTGATCATCCACGGGTCGATCTTCAGCAGCGCGGCGAACTCCGCCGCCACCTCGTCGTAGGCGGCAAAGTGGTTGGACTTGCGGCGCACCGCCCAGCCGGCGTGCAATGGCGGCAGCAATACCTGGTCTTGCAGCCCGCGCAGGATGTCCGGGATGCCGGCCGACAGGTCGTTGTTCAGCAGGACCACACAGGGGTCGAAATCCGCCAGGCCGACGCGGTCGTTCTTGCGTACCAGCGGCTCGACCGTCAGCGTTTCCTGTCCGGGCAGGGTGATCGTGGTCGGCTGCGTGATCTCGGCCGACAGCGTGCCGATCCGTACCTCCAGACCGGTGGTGCGCAGGATGCGCGCCAGCCGTCCGACGTTGGTCAGATAGAACACGTTGCGGGTGTGCCGCTCCGGGATCAGCAGCAGGTTGCGCGCATCCGGGCACAGATGCTCGATCGCCGCCTGCGCGGCCTGCACCGCGCACGGCAGCATTTCCTCGGACAGGTTGTTGAAGCCGCCGGGAAAGAGGTTCATGTCCACCGGCGCCAGCTTGAAACCGGCATTGCGCAGATCGACCGAGCCGTAAAACGGCGGCGTATGGTCCTGCCATTGCAAGCGGAACCAGCGCTCGATCGCGGGCATCGAGTCGAGAATCCGACGCTCCAGTTCCAGCAGCGGGCCGTTGGCAGCGGTAACGAGGTTGGGAGTGGGGTGCACGGCTCGACTCGATGGCGCGCGCACCAGGACGGCGCGCTGCGCACAAGATGGGGACGCGGCGATTCTATCTACTTGCCGACGCCGCTCGAAAAAAGGGCGCCCGAAGGGCGCCCGCGAAGCGCGGCCGGCGCGACGCGGAAAGGCGCGAACCGGCGCGAGGAGGAGATACGCCGGTCGCCGATGCAAGCGCCGTGCCGAGTCCGCTACCCGCCTCGGCGGTCGCGCCGGGCAGCGCGTGTACGCAGAAAGACGAAGGGCCGCGGCGCGGCCCTTCGTGCGACTTCGGCTAACGGTTATGCGGACTACATCCGGTACGCCGATTCGCCGTGGTAGGTGGTATCCAACCCCTCGCGCTCCTCTTCCTCGGCCACGCGCAGGCCGACGATCAGATCGGCGATCTTGTAAGCGATCAACGCCGCCACACCGGACCAGACCACGGTGACGATCACGCCTTTGAGCTGGATCCACACCTGATCGAGCACCGGGTTGGAGCCGACGCTGGCAGTGACCCAATCGGTGACCAGTCCCGGCCCACCCAGAAGTTGCGTGTTGAACACGCCGGTCAGCAACGCCCCCAGGATGCCGCCCACGCCGTGCACGCCGAACACGTCGAGCGAGTCGTCCGCGCCGAGCATCCGCTTCAGCCCGGTCACGCCCCAGAAGCACACAACGCCGGCGAGCAGGCCGATCACGAGCGCGCCCATCACGCCGACGTTGCCCGCGGCGGGCGTGATCGCGACCAGTCCCGCTACGGCGCCGGACGCCGCGCCGAGCATCGACGGCTTGGCCTTCAGCGCCCATTCGGCGAAAGTCCAAGAGACAACCGCGGCGGCGGTGGCGAGGAAGGTGTTGATGAACGCCAGCACCGCCGAGTTACCCGCCTCCAACGCCGAGCCGGCGTTGAAGCCGAACCAGCCGACCCACAGCAGCGAGGCGCCGACCATCGTCAGACCCAGGTTGTGCGGCGGCATCGCCTCGCGGCCATGGCCGATGCGCTTGCCGATCAGATAGGCGCCGACCAGCCCTGCGACGCCGGCGTTGATGTGCACGACCGTGCCGCCGGCGAAGTCCAGCGCCCCCCACTGCCAGATCAGCCCCGCCTTGGCGTTCATCGCATCGACGACCTCCTTGCTGGCGTAGGCGTCCGGGCCCATCCAGTACCAGACCATGTGCGCGATCGGCAGGTACGAGATCGTGAACCAGATCACCATGAACAGCAGCACCGCGGAGAACTTGATGCGTTCGGCGAAGGCGCCGACGATCAGCGCGCAGGTGATGCCGGCGAACGTGGCCTGGAAAGCCACGAACAGCAGCTCGGGGATCACCACGCCTTTGCTGAAGGTCGCCGCCATCGCGAACTCGCCTTTGGCGGCGTCGAACGTGCCGGCGAGGAACAGCCGATCCAGGCCCCCGATGAAGGCGTTGCCTTCGGTGAATGCCAGGCTGTAGCCGTAGATGCACCACAGCACGACGATCAGCGAAAACGTGACCATCACCTGCATCAGCACCGACAGCAGGTTCTTGGCCCGCACCAGCCCGCCGTAGAACAGCGCCAGCCCCGGCACCGTCATCATGATCACCAGCAGCGTCGCGACCAGCATCCACGCGACGTCGCCCTTGTTCGGCGTCGGCGCGGGCTTCGCTTCTTCCTGCTTCTGCTCGGCCGGCGCCGCCTCCTTTTTCGCCTCGGCCGGCGCCGCTTCTTCCTTCTTCGCTTCGGCCGCGGGCGCGGTCTGCGCCAGCGCCGTGGCGGGCGCCGCCGCACCGAGCACCAGAGCGCCAGCCGCGATCAGCAGTGCGATCAGTTTCTTCATTCGGTCCCCCTCCCGGGAATATCAGAGCGCATCCTTGCCGGTCTCGCCGGTGCGGATGCGCACGACCTGCTCGAGGTCGTAAACGAAGATCTTGCCGTCACCGATCTTGCCGGTGCGGGCCGATGTCTCGATCGCCTCGATCGCGCGCTCGACGATGTCGTCGGCGACCGCGGCCTCGACTTTCACCTTCGGCAGAAAGTCGACCACGTACTCCGCGCCGCGATACAGCTCGGTGTGACCCTTCTGGCGCCCGAACCCTTTGACTTCGGTGACCGTGATGCCCTGCACGCCGACGGCCGATAGCGCCTCGCGCACCTCGTCGAGTTTGAACGGCTTGATGATCGCGGTGATCAGCTTCATGGTTGCCCCCCTCAGAAGGTCCGGCTCGCCGAGAGCACGACGCGGGTCTTGCCGGCGCCCTTCGCATCGGTGGTGAGAAAGAGGTTCTTCTCGTCG
>DATLZG010000367.1:0-5417 GCA_035574095.1 Burkholderiaceae bacterium
GAAATCTCTGAAAAACCCCTCTCCTCGGCCATAGTGGCGTGAGCATCTGAGAGGGGAAGGAACGCATGCGCCAGCTGAGCTTGGGCCTGCGCCGAGTACGCCGCCAAGAAGCGCACGACGCGGCGCGAAGCGTTTCTGCAGCAGATGGACGGCTTGATCCCGTGGTCCGAGCTTGAAGCGCGCATCGCCCCGCACTATGCCCAAGGCAGCCAGGGCCGGCCGCCGTATCCGCTGTCGGTCATGCTGCGGGTGCACTGCTTGCAGTTGTTCTACAACCTGAGCGACCCGGCGTTGGAAGACGCCCTGTACGAAGTCGAATCGATGCGCCGCTTCGCAGGCGTCAAGCTCGAACGGGTACCGGACGAAACCACGATCCTGAACTTCCGGCACCTGCTGGAAAGCCACGGCCTGGGCAAAGAACTGTTTGCCGCCATCAACGCCCACTTGGCCAGCAAAGGCTTGATGCTGCGGGCAGGCACGATTCTGGATGCCACGATCATCGCCGCACCCAGTTCGACGAAGAACCAGGCCGCAGCCCGCGATCCCGAGATGCACCAGACGCGCAAAGGCAAGAACTGGCACTTTGTGCGCTGCGCGCATCCCGCTGCGCGGGACCGCCGGCACAGCCGGCGTCCTGCGGCGCCTTCGGCGCCTGGTGGGATGAAGCTGCACATCGGGGCCGACGATGCGGTGGGGCTGGTGCACAGTGTGGCCACCACGGCCGCCAACGAGGCCGACATCAACGTCGCGGATCGACTGCTGCACGGCGCCGAGCGCCAAGTGTGGGCCGATGCCGGCTACCGGGGGCTGGACAAGCGGCATCCGCAGCGGTCGGTGGCCTGGCACATTGCGCTGGCGCCGGGAAAGCGCCGCGCGCTGGCGCCGGACGATCCCCGGGCGGTGGCCGAGCGGGCCCAAGCCCGCGTGCGGGCCAAGGTCGAGCATCCGTTTCGCTACGTCAAGCAGGTGTTCGGTTACGCCAAGGTACGGTACCGGGGCTTGGCGAAGAACACGAACCGGCTGTATGTGCTGCTGGGCCTGGCCAATCTGCTGATCGGCAGGCGCTACCTTCTCGCCTGAGGCCGCAGTGCGCCCATTGATCGGCTGCGGCCATCGAAAGACGGCGAAACGAGGCATGCGAAGCGCGCTTTTCCTCACCGTCATTCCCTCACTGCCTCTCCAAACCGAGCTCTTCCTCCAGAGTCCACGTTTTTCAGAGGCTCCCTCACGCGATTATGGCCGAGGAGAGGGGTTTTTCAGAGATTTCTTTACGAACAAAGTCGCGAACTGCGTGCGCACGTTTGCGATGGAGACGCCGCGCAACCCCGCGACCTCTCGCGGATTCTTAACTTCGATCAGCAGCGTCAACACCGCCGCTTCCGACGGCGTCGGCCCGTGCTCAGCGGCGAACGCGGAAAGCGTCGGCCCTTCGGCTGTGCGTAGGCCTTGCCGCGGTGGGACCGGTGCGGATCGGCGGCGAATCATCGGACACCGCTGCAGGAGTCGTCGGGCAGGGCGGTAGCCCTGCCCGCAAGCTCGCGGCTCATTCAATTGGAGGATGCGCAGCCGGTTGCGCCCGCGCAGACTCGTACGCGGCCGAGCCGCATCGGTTCGGCTCAACATCAAGAGGACGGAGGGACACAGATGTTCGGAGGCTCTGGGAGGACGAAGCGCTTAGCCCTGTGTGCGGCGGCTGCGGTGTTGACCCTGGCGGCTTGCGAAACGGCGGACGACGCGCCGGCGCCCGCTCCCGTGCCGGCGCCAGCGCCGCCGCCACCACCTCCACCGGCGACGATCACCGGCACAGTCGCGACCGGCGCAGCTTTGGCCGGTGCGCGGATCACGATCACCGATCGCACCGGCGCCGCCGCTTGCACCGAGCCGGCGCCGCTGATCGCAGACGCGGCGGGCGCCTACGCCTGCACCTTGCGCGACACCGCTGCGGCGCCGCTGGCAATCGTCGCCGTCGATCCGCGCGGATTGCGCGACCCGATGATCAGCATCGCGGTCACGGCGCCACCAGCGGGGCAGAGCAAGACCGCGAACGTCACGCACCTCACGACCGGCATGCTGGGCCAGTTCGCGGACGACGGCAATCCGCTGACGCTGATCGGTCTTACGCCGGGCAGTAACCCGTCTTACGGTGCGTTGACTGCGCGTGATCTGCAGGCGGCCGCGTTGGCCGTCGCACAGCAGCTCAGCGCCTTGCTGCAGGCTGCGGGGCTTACTCCGTCCCAGGCGGGGACGTTCGACCCCATCGGCACGCCGTTTACTGCGGGCACGGGCACAGGGATCGACGCGGTGCTTGATCAGCTGCGCGTCGCGGCGGCGAGCGAGCCGGTCAACGGTCGCCTAGTGATGACCATCGCCAACGCCGCCGATCCCAACGCGACTCCGGTTCCGCTTGCCAGCGCCAGCGTCTCCTCGCAGCCTCAGCCTCTCAGCGCGGCCCTTGCGCCGATCACCCACGCCGATCTTCAAGTCGCGCGGGAGGCGTTCGCGCGTTGCTTCGCGAGGCCGGCCAGCGAACGCGTGGTGGCGCGCGACGACACGATCCCCGAACACCTCGGCGGCCCGACGGTCACCTCACTGCATGCTGACTGCAGCGGAATCGCACACGCGAATTTCTTCAACCTCGGGCGCACGAGCGGACAGTACTTCTACGCCGCACTGACGAATCCGGAGATGGACGGCGCGGTTTTCGATGCGCCCGAGTTGATGCGAGTGCTGCCCGATGACGCGGACGGCAACCCGCGGGCCTTGGTCAACTTCCGCTACGCAGACCGCAACGGTTTCGGCGGCAACTACACCCTGGTCATGAAGCGCTTTCCCGGCAGCGGCGCCTCGGGGGGGCGCGCCAGCGACTGGTGGCAGTTTGGCAACCAGCGCTTCATCGAGGCCTTCGTGCGCGCCTCGCTTTCGCGGCGCGAGCAACTGGCCAGCTTCTCGAATCTGGCGCCGAGCCGCTACGAAACGGGGATCGAGATCTTCATCACCTTGAATGGTCCCGGTAGCCGCAACGCGGCCGGCGAGCTGCTGCGCGCGGCTCGGGTAACGGGCCCCGGACTGCCGCAGAACGGCCTGGTCTTCGCGCGGCCTGCGGCTGGAATCGCCACGGACCAGACTTGGTTAAACATCGCCAACAAGGACGGCGATATCAATGTCACCAGCGCCGGTGACTACGGCACGATCTTCCGTGTCCAACGTGCACGGATCGACGGCTCCGCGCTGAACATGCCGAACCAGGGCAACAGCAACCGCACGCAATATCCGCAGTTCGCGCATCCGCTCGATTACGCCAACGGCCAGTTGCCGGCGATTTCCTCGCTTGGCGCCTTCAACGAATACAGCTTCGAGCTGTTTTACGGCACGGAGACGACGCCATCGCGCACCTTCACGACGCTCAACGTTTCGCCGGTGCTGGCAGCGACGGTGGGCCCGTATCTGCAATGGAACACGTTCACGCCGCAGGCGCTCGCGTATTTGAGCCCCGCGGCGCCGCAGGCGGCCGCCGCGGCGAGCTTCGATCTATCGTGGAACCGCACCGCGCTGACGACCGCCGTCCGCAACGTGGGCGTGTACACGCGTAACAGCGGCACCATCGTCAACAACGGCTTGACGCGGCTGCCGAGCGCAACGGTGACCTCGATCACGGTCAACGCGCCGGCCGGCTTTCAGTTTCAAGCGCTGACTGCCGACGGCGCTTCCAACCGCACGCTTCAGTTGCGACTTCAGACCATGGACGGGTCGTATCGCGACCAGACCGCGCACTACAACTAAGCTAAGCGGCGCGGGCTTGACGGGGCGAATCCGATGCAGCGGCGCAGCTTCTTGAAAGGGGCACTCGCAACGACGGCGCTCGCCGCGCCGCTGCCGGCGGCGGCGCGCCTGGCCTGCGGGCCATTCTTTCCGCCGGGCATTCAGCAGTGCGAGGCCGGCATCGATTCTCGTCTCGCACACGTGACCGCCGCCGCCGTGGGCGGCCAGCATCTGTCGCAATGGTGTTGGGCCGCGTGTCTGGAGATGGTGTTCCGTTACTACGGGTTCGTCGTGCCGCAGGCGCGCATCGTGCGGGAGACCTGGGGCGCGATCGTCAATTTGCCTGCGGCTCCGGTGCAGATCCTCGCCAATCTGAACCGGCCCTGGATCGACGATGCGGGACGCCCGTTCGGCGTGACCGGCGACGCTTTCTCGGCCAACCCGGTCACGGCGGCGCAGGATCTGGCGCAGGACATGCCGCTCGTGATCGGCACCACCGGCCACGCGATGGTACTGACCGCGCTCACGTATGTGCGCGACCTCTACGGCAACGGTGAAGTGAAGGCGGCCGTGGTGCGCGACCCGTGGCCCGGCCGCGGCCGGCGCGTGCTCACCGCGCGCGAGTGGTACGCGACCAGCTTTCTCGCCCGCATCCGCGTGTTTGCGGTGTGAGCGCGACGTGCGGCGGACTCATGTGCGCAGCCAGAAGCGCCGCCGCCAGCGCGCATCGGCGAACTCGTAGGCGACGGTCAAGCACCAGCCGGGCCGCCGCCGCGCGGCGGCCACCTCCACCACGGCGAAGCCGTCTGCGGATGCGGCGCGCGCGAGTTCGGAAGGGAACCACAGATCGATCTCACACTGGTAGAGGTCATGCGGGACGCCGGGGTCGCGAAACGTGAACGGCGTGCGGTCGAAGTCCTCCGGCACGGCGTTGGCGAACGGATACGGGGCATAGAGGGCCGGGGTGTGGATCGAGTGCACGGTCACCTCCTCGGCTTGATCGCCCGCGCGTGCCAGCCGCGCCCGCGCCACGCAGCCCAGGTGTTCGTCGCCGGACACGAACACGACGTTGCGGATGCGCTCGCGGGCGATGAAAGCGAGCAGTCGGTGAAACGTGTGTGGATAGCCGTCCCAGGAATCGCTGCGCAGCGCATGCGCGGGGTGGCCGGCAGCAACGCGATGCCGCGGCAACAGGATGGCCGGGCTGGCGACGACCTTCGGCACGTCGCGAGGCTGGTCGAGTAGAAAGGCGCACAGCGCATCGAACTGCGCATCTCCGATCAGGCGGGCGGATTCGGCACTGGTCGCCGTGCGGGGCGTGCGGTCGGTGCGCGTGTCGGTCAGGAACATCGGCAGCGGCCGCGCCTCGACGCGCCAAAGCGGCGCGGCCGGAGCCAGCCCATGCTCGCGCTTGAAGTACGTCAGCGCCTCTTCGCGAAGCGCCTGGGTCGCGCGCGATCCGTCCGGCTCCCAGTTGTCCTCGATCTCGTGGTCGTCGATCAGGGCGTGGACGCGGTCCGCCGCCGCGCGCGTGCGCGCGATGGCGAGGCGCCGGCGGCGTTCGTAGGCGAAACGGAAACGGTCGTCCAATGCGCGCGGATCGAACACGCCGGCGGTGGCGTCCACGTAGACCTGATCGCCGAGCAGTAGCAAGGCGG
>DATLZG010000368.1:0-6895 GCA_035574095.1 Burkholderiaceae bacterium
GAGCGGGATCGACGCCGCCATCGCCAAGCCGATCGCGAGGAACTGCGCCAGCAGTCCGGTCGGATCGCGGCTCTTGATCCACACGCGCCAGCCGGTGGTGAAGCCGAAATGCGCACCGGCCAGCGCCCCGCCGAGCGCGATGCCGATCGCGAACAACACGCCCTGCCGCAGGCCGGCGAGCCAAGTGATCGCCAGCCACGCGGCGATCACCGCCACGATCAGCGGTACGCGCCGCGCAAGCGGCGCGGCCGCGCTCAATCCTGCAACGCCGTTTTCAGTTGCTGCCATAGCTGCTGCAAGCGCCCAGGAACGTTGGCCATCGGCAGTCCCGCCTGGCTCCATTCAACCAGCGACTCCGGGTACAGACGCACGTCGCGATGGCCGAGCATTTCGGACAGCACGAACCAGTTGGTCGCCGCCCAGTGGCCGGTATTGCAGAACGACAGCGTGGTGCCGTTATCGGTCACGCCGAACTTGGCCGCCACCGCGCGTAACTCGGCCGGCGGCAGCATCACCGCCGAACCGTCGCGGAACCAGACATGGCTGTCGAGGTTCTTTGCGCCTGCGATCGTGCCCGGCACCTTGGCCAGCGGATGACGCTTCTCCCCGTTGAAATAGGCCACCGGACGCCCGTCGATCAGCACCGCGCTCGACGCGAGCTTCAGGACGTCGTCGCGTGCGGCGAGCAGTTGCCGCTGCGGATGCGGGTCGAAGTTCGACACCGGGATCCTGACGTCGGCGGTGTCCACCGGCAGCCCCGCCGCGCGCCAGGCGCGCATGCCGCCGTTCAGGATCGCGGGGCGTTGCACGCCGATGTAGCGCAGCGTCCAGTACACGCGCGCAGCCGCACCGAAGTCGGTCGAGTCGCGCCCTTCGAACACGACCACCGCGCGGGTATCGCGCTCGACGCCCAGCCGCGCCACCAGCTCGCCCAGGTAATCGATGTCGCGCATTTGGCCCGGGTTCTTTTCCGGGCCGCGCCAGAAGCGGTACGGCGCATGCACTGCGCCCGGAATGTGGCCGAGGTCGTAGGGCGTCTTGCCCTGCGCGTTCTGGCCGTCGCGGATGTCGATCACGCGCACGTTCGGCTGCTTGAGCAGCGCTGCCAGCGCGGCCGGCTCCAGCAACGGTTCCGCCGGCGCGGCCAGTGCCGCGAGCGGCGCGAGGATCGACAGGATTGAAGCGAGGAACTTTTTCATGGCCAAGACTCCGACGCCGGCTCGAGGGCCGGCACCTCATGCAAGCGGTGAATGCTAGCCCGCCAAACCGCGCCGCGATCGCGCCGCCGGCTCTTTGCATATTGCCGCCGCTTCTTGCCGTCAAGGTCGTGATCGGCGGACCGGCCGAGAGGCGAGGCTATGCAGACCGAGCCGGCTCAGCACACTGCGAACGTTCCGGCCCAGCCGCCGCGTAACATCGCGGCATGCTGCGCACGTCCCTCGACTCACTGCCTGCCTCGCGCATTCGCGAGGTGGCCAACGCCGCCCTCGGCCGCGACGACCTCGTCAAGTTCTGGTTCGGCGAAGGCGATCTGCCGACTCCGGCCTTCATCCGCGAGGCCGCCAAACGCGCACTGGATGCGGGCGAAACCTTCTACAACCATAACCTCGGCCTGCTCGAGCTGCGCGAGGCGATCGCCGCTTATGCGGCGCGGCTGCATGGCACGGCGATCGAGCCGGACCGCGTCGCCGTGACCAGCGCCGGTGTCAATGCGCTGTCGCTGATCGCGCAGGCGCTGCTCGACCCCGGCGACCGCGTAGCGATCGTCACGCCGGTGTGGCCAAACGTCACGTCGATTCCGCGCATCCTCGGCGCCGAAGTCGTGCGCGTGCCGCTCACCGCAGAGGCGGGACGCTGGACGCTCGACCTGGACCGGCTGCTGCACGCGGCGCGCGGCGCCCGGGCGGTGATCGTCAACTCGCCGAACAACCCGACCGGCTGGACCATGCCGCAGCCGCAATGGGACGCGCTCGCCGCGTTCTGCCGCCGGCACGGCATCTGGCTGATCGCCGACGACGCCTACGAGCGGCTGGTCTACGACGGCGCGCCGCACGCGCCCGGCGTGCTGGCGCAGGCCGATGCGGAAGAGCGCTTCATCAGCGCCAATACGTTCTCGAAAGCGTGGTCGATGACCGGCTGGCGGCTCGGCTGGCTGATCGCGCCGCGCCGCTTCGTCACCCAACTGGCCAAGCTGATCGAGTTCAACACCTCGTGCGCGCCGCCGTTCGTACAACGGGCCGGCATCGTCGCACTACGCGACGGCGAACCGCTGGTGCGCGAAACGGTCGCGCGCCTTGCGCGCGCACGCGATCTGCTGGCTGCGCGCCTGGCGGCGCTGCCCGGCGTCGAGGCCGCCGCGCCGCCGGGCGCGATGTATCTGTTCTTCCGCATCCCCGGCGCGAGCGACGATTCGCTCGCGTTCGCCAAAGAACTGGTCGTGCGCGCCGGGTTGGGGTTGGCGCCCGGCATCGCTTTCGGCCCGGAGGGCGAGGGCTATCTGCGCTGGTGTTTCGCCGCCACCGAAGCGCTGATCGAAGAAGGCGTGCGGCGGCTCGAAGGCTTTCTGCGGAGCGCGCGATGAACCCCTCTTCCTCGCCGGGCGTCGAGCCCGCGCCGTCGCTGATCACCGTTGCGCACGTCGTGTACGGCCTGCATGCGCTGAGCCTGGTGATCGGCGCCTTCGGCGCGGCGACCATCGTCGGCGCCTTCTTGTTCGGCTGGCCGTCGATCGCCGCCGTGGTGATCAACTACGTGAAGCGCGCCGACGCGCGCGGCACTTGGCTCGAATCGCACTTTCGCTGGCAGATCCGCACCTTCTGGTACGCGCTGGCGTGGGCCTTGCTGGTGGCCGCGGTGTCCGCCGTGCTGGCGATCGTCGTGATCGGCATCGCGACCTGGGTGATCGGCCTGATCGCGCTCGGCATCTGGGCCATCTACCGCATCGCGCGCGGCTGGCTGCGCCTGCTCGATCGGCAGCCGATGCCGGTGGACTGAAAGTCGTGCGGCACGGATGAACACGGATACGCACGGATTCCTAGCCGCGCTTCTCCTCGTAATCCGCGTCCGCAGTCATAGGCGCTGCGCGACGCGGCGCGCGGCGCCGCACGATTGAGCGGCGCACAGGCGCAGAGTAAGCTGCGGCCCGTTTTCCAAATCCGCCGAGCAGCGCCCACAAGGCGCGCTCGGCTGCCGGTCCGCCCGGGCGACATGCCGCGCGGGCCGCGCGTCCAAGAACACGATTTTTGGAGCCCTCCCGCATGAATGCCCCTCTGCCCGAAGCCGTCCGCCGCGCGCTGACGGAAGTCTCCCTCGACGACAAGTGGACGCTGGAAAAGGGCCGCGCCTATATGAGCGGCACGCAGGCGTTGCTCCGCCTGCTGATGCTGCAACGACAGCGCGATCAGCTCGCGGGCTTGAACACCGCCGGCTTTCTGACCGGCTACCGCGGCTCGCCGCTGGGCGGCGTCGATCAGACCGCCTGGCGCGCGCGCAAGCATCTCGAGCGGCACCACATCAAGTTCCAGCCCGGCGTCAACGAGGATCTGGCCGCCACCAGTGTCTGGGGCACGCAGCAGGTCAACCTGTTCCCCGGCGCGAAGTACGACGGCGTGTTCGCGATGTGGTACGGCAAAGGCCCGGGGGTGGACCGCTGCTGCGACGTGTTCAAGCACGCCAACGCCGCCGGCACCAGCAAGCATGGCGGCGTGCTGGTGGTGGCGGGCGACGATCACGGCGCCAAGAGCTCGACGCTGCCGCATCAGTCGGACCACATCTTCAAGGCCTGCATGATCCCGGTGCTGTTTCCGGCCACGGTGCAGGAGTACCTGGATCTGGGGCTGCACGGCTATGCGATGAGCCGCTACGCCGGCGTGTGGGTCGGCATGAAGTGCGTGACCGAGGTGGTGGAAGCCTCCAGCTCGGTGATCGTCGATCCGCAGCGCGTCGAGATCCGCCTGCCGACCGACTTCGAGATGCCGCCCGGAGGCTTGAACATCCGCTGGCCGGACACGCCGCTGGAGCTGGAGGCGCGGCTGCTCGACCACAAGCTGTACGCGGCGCTCGCCTACTGCCGCGCCAACAAGCTGAATCACACGGTGATCGATTCGCCGCACGCGCGCTTCGGCATCGTGGCCAGCGGCAAGGCGTATCTGGACACGCGCCAGGCGCTGGCCGATCTGGGGCTGGACGAGGAGACCTGCAGGCGCATCGGCATCCGCGTCTTCAAATGCGGCATGGTGTGGCCGCTGGAGGCGACCACGATCGGCGCCTTCGCCGAAGGGCTGGAAGAGGTGCTGGTCGTCGAAGAGAAGCGCCAGATCATCGAGTACCAGCTGAAGGAAGAGCTGTTCAACTGGATCGGCAGCGGCAAGCGCATTCCGCGCGTGATCGGCAAGTTCGACGAAAAAGACGGCGGCGAATGGGCGGTGCCGATGGGCAACTGGATCCTGCCCGCGCACTACGAGTTTTCGCCGGCCATCGTCGCGCGGGCGATCGCGCAGCGCATCTCCAAGCTGGAGCTGCCGTCGGACGTGCGCGCGCGCATCGCCGCCCGGCTGGCGATCATCGACGCCAAGGAAAAGGCGCTCGCGCAGCCTAAGCTGCAAGTCCAACGCACGCCGTGGTTCTGCTCCGGCTGCCCGCACAACACCTCGACCCGCGTGCCGGAAGGCTCGCGCGCGCTGGCCGGCATCGGCTGCCATTACATGGCGCTGTGGATGGACCGCAGCACGGCCACCTACACGCAGATGGGCGGCGAAGGCGTGCCCTGGATCGGGCAAGCGCCGTTCACGAACGAAAAGCACATCTTCGCCAACCTCGGCGACGGCACGTACTTCCATTCCGGGTCGCTGGCGGTGCGCGCCGCGGTGGCGGCGCAAGTGCCGATCACGTTCAAGATCCTGTTCAACGACGCGGTGGCGATGACCGGAGGCCAGCCGGTCGACGGCCAGTTGACGGTGCCGCAGATCACACAGCAGATGGCGGCCGAAGGCGTGCGCAAGATCGTGATCGTGACCGACGAACCGGACAAGTACGCGCACGGCGCCGAGCGCGACCACTCGGCGGTCAACGCGCACGGCACCAGGGATGCGAGCGCCTGGCGGCTCGCGCCGGGCGTGACCGTGCATCACCGCGACGAGCTGGACCGCATCCAGCGCGAACTGCGCGAGTACCCGGGCGTGTCGGTGCTGATTTACGACCAGACCTGCGCGTCGGAGAAGCGGCGCCGGCGCAAGCGCGGCGAGTATCCAGACCCGCCGCGGCGCGCGGTGATCAACGAGCTGGTGTGCGAAGGTTGCGGCGACTGCAGCCAGCAAAGCAACTGCCTGTCGGTGGAGCCGCTCGACACCGAGTTCGGTCGCAAGCGCCAGATCAACCAGTCCACCTGCAACAAGGACTTCTCTTGCCTGAAGGGCTTCTGTCCGAGCTTCGTCACGCTGGAGGGCGCGCGCCTGAAGAAGCCGGCCGCAGCCGCGCGCAAGGACGCGGTGGCCTTCGAGGTGCCGGACCCGGCGGTGCCGGCCCTGCCGGCGCGCGGCGCGCACGGCACGCTGATCGTGGGCGTGGGCGGCACCGGCGTGGTGACGATCGGCCAGTTGATGGGCATGGCCGCGCACCTGGAAGGCAAGAGCCTGTCGGTGCTGGACATGGCTGGCCTGGCGCAGAAGGGCGGCGCGGTGTTCTCGCACGTGCAGATCGGCAACCGGCCGGAGGATCTGTACGCGACGCGCATCGCGATGGGCGAAGCGAATCTGGTGCTCGGCTGCGATCTGATCGTCGCCGCAGGTAGCGAGGCGCTGTCCAAGATGCGCGCCGGCCACACGCGCGCGGTGCTGAACAGCGCCGAGACGCCGACCGCCGATTTCGTCAAGAACCCGGACTGGCAATTCGGCGCCGCCGGTCTCGTGCAGCAGGTGCGGGAGACGCTCGGCGACGAGGCGAACCTGGCGCTGGTCGACGCCACCGGGCTGGCGACCGCCTTGCTGGGCGATGCGATCTACACCAACCCGTTCGTGCTCGGTTACGCGTGGCAGAAGGGTTGGGTGCCGCTGTCGTACCAGGCGTTGCTGCGCGCGATCGAACTGAACGGCGTCGCGATCGAAGCGAACAAGCGCGCGTTCGAATGGGGCCGCGCCGCCGCCTACGACTTGGAGGCGGTCAAGAAAGCGGCGGCGCGCGAACAGGGCGCGCAGGTGATCGAGCTGAAGCGCACCGCGACGTCGCTGGACGAGATCCTCGCCCGGCGCGTCGAGTTCCTGACCGGCTATCAGAACGCCGCCTACGCGAAGCGCTACGCCGATTTCGTCGCGCGCGTGCGGCGCGTGGAGTCCGACCGCTTGGCCGGCGCGACCAAGCTCGCCGAGGCGGTGGCGCGCAACTACTTCAAGCTGCTGGCGTACAAGGACGAGTACGAAGTGGCGCGGCTGCACGCCGATCCGGCCTTCCGCGCGAAGCTCGCCGCACAGTTCGAAGGTGTGGACGGCAAACCGTACAAGCTGAACTTCTATCTGGCCCCGCCGCTGCTCGCCAAGCCCGATCCGGTGAGCGGAGTGCCCCGCAAGATGCGCTTCGGCCCGTGGATGATGGGCGCGTTTTCCGTGCTGGCGAAGCTGCGCTTCCTACGCGGCACCGCGTTCGATCCGTTCGGCCGCACCGAGGAACGCAAGACCGAGCGCGCGCTGATCGCCGAATACGAAGCGCTGATCGACGAGTTGCTGGCCAAGCTGTCGGCGGACAACCATGCGCTGGCGGTGCAACTGGCGGCACTGCCGGAACAGATCCGCGGCTTCGGCCATGTGAAGGCGCGCGCGATCGCCGCGTACCGCGCCAAACGCGAGGAGTTGCTGACGCGCCTGCGCGGCCAGGCCGGCGCGCAGGTGATCAAGCTGCCGGCGCG
>DATLZG010000369.1:0-2503 GCA_035574095.1 Burkholderiaceae bacterium
AGCCGCAGCCACAGCCACAGCTCGACCGGCATCGCCTCGACCAGGAAGTACGCGCTGCGCGCGACCCAGAACACGGCCGCCAGCGTCAGCAGGCCCAGCATCGGCTCGCGCCGCCGCAGCCACAACACGCCGAACACGAGCCCGATCACGGCCGCGACCGTGGCGCCGATCCAGGTCAGCGTGTACGACAGGAAGAATTGCAGTTCATGGCGCGGCGACAGCTCCATCAGGGAGCCGACTTCGACACCGGCCAGCGCGTGCGGGCCGCCGCGATACGCGGTCTGCACCAGCAGCGTGTTGTCGCCGGGCGCGAGCAGCGCGGGGTCGATCGCCAGCAGGTGCGGGCGGCGCCAGCGCACGTGCGTGTCGGCGTCCGCCATCGGGATGGCACCGATGAAGCGGCCGTTGACGCTGACCCGACCGCCGTCGGCCAGCGTCGTCAGCAGCACCGCCCAGGGCTCGGCGGGCGCGGCGGCCAGCGCGAAACGCATGCGCAGCGCCACGCCTTGCAGCGGCGAGCCCTCGGCCGCGGTCCAGCGGTGCGGCAGATCGAAGCGCAGCCAGCGCGCGTCGGCGGCAGGCTCGGCGCCGACCGCGGTCGGCGCCCAATCGACGGTGCGGATCTCGGTGGCGCCGGCGGCGGCCGACAGGATCGCCGCGAGCGCGAACAGCAGGCGCTTGACTACTCTTGCCAGGGACGCCGGTGCGGTCACGCAGGCGTCGATCAGTGTTTCAGCAGGCCCATTTGCGTGGCCTCGTAAACCGCCTCGCCGCGCGAATGCACCGCGAGCTTGCGATAGATCTTCTTGATGTGGGCGGTCACCGTGTGCGGCGAGATGCCGAGGATCTCGCCGATTTCGTTGAAGCTCATGCCCTTGGCGAGCAGTTGCAGGATTTCGGTCTCGCGCGCCGACAGCGGGTTGTTTTGCGGATCGACGTTGCGCGCCGCCGGCGAGGCGCCCATGCGGTTGCGGATCGCGCGCAGCACGCTGCGCGCCACCACCGGGCTGACCGGTGAGCCGCCGGCGCGCAGCAGCCGGATGCAGGAGATCACGTCGGCCGGCGTGGAGTCCTTCAGGATGTAACCGGTCGCACCGGCTTCGATCGACGACACCACGTGCTGCTCGTCGCCGAACACGGTCACGACCATGATGTCCGCGTCGGGCTTCTTGGCGCTGACCTGCCGGATCAGCTCGATGCCGTTGCCGTCGGGCAGCCCGAGGTCGATCAGCATGACGTCGAAGTTTTCCTTCTCGATCAGCGCCTGCGCTTCGCGCTTGTTGGCGGCCACACCGACCAGCTTCATGGTCGGCTCGTTTTCGATGATCTGCGCGAAGCGGCGGCGGAACTCCGGCTCGTCTTCGACGATGATGATCGAGATCTGCTCGTTGCTCATGCAAAGCCCCTTGAAGTGCGGTGCGCCGATCGCTGCAACCGGTGGATTCTAGCGAGTGAGCGCGGCCTAACCCGAAAGGTCGCGCGGCGGATTAGCGCGAATCGACTAGCCGACGCGGCGCCGTTGCGGCGGCCGCGTCAAGGCGCGAGTCGCTCGCGCTTCCAGCCGGTTTCCTGACGCGTGTAGCGCAGGCGGTCGTGCAGGCGGGACGGACGACCCTGCCAGAACTCGAGCGCATGCGGCAGCACGCGAAAGCCGCCCCAGAACGGGGGCCGCGGCGGATTCGTCCCATGGCGCAGGCCCATCTCGGCGGCGCGCGCCATCAGCCAGGCGCGGCTCGAGATCACGCGGCTCTGCGGCGATGCCCAGGCGCCGATGCGGCTGGCGAGCGGACGGCTGCGGTAGTACTCGTCCGACTCCTCGTCGGCGACGCGTTCGACGCCACCTTCGATACGCACCTGCCGCTCCAGCTCGGGCCAGAAAAACAGCAGCGCGGCCTGCGGGTTGGCGGTCAACTCGACCCCCTTGCGGCTCTCGTAGTTGGTGAAGAACACGAAGCCGCGTTCGTCGAATCCCTTCAGCAGCACCACGCGCGCCGACGGCCGGCCGGCCGCATCGGCAGTGGCCAACGCCATCGCGTTCGGCTCCGCCACCTCGGCCGCCAGCGCCTCGTCGAACCAGCGCCTGAACTGCCGGATCGGATCGGGATCGGCGTGCGCTTCGTCGAGCGCGCCGCGCTTGTACTCGGTGCGCAGGTCGGCGATGGACATCGAGGGATCGGCTGCGAAACGGCGTTGCCCGCCATGCTACGGGGTGTGCGCGCGCACGCGGCGCACGGCGTTCGGCGCCGCCAGCGCCCGCTGCGCGCGGTGCGCCAGCCGCTCCAGATGCGGGTCGGGCACACCGCTGGCGCGCAGCGCCTCGACCGTGCGCAGCAGGTAATCGAGGCTGGTGCCGTACTGGCCGCAGGCGCGCGTCAGGATGTCGATCAGCTCGTCCTCGCGCAAGCGTCCCGCGTAGTTCGGCGCGTCGTGGCGGACGACGAACGCCAGCGCGACCAGCGGCGCGCCGTCGTCCAGGCGCAGCGCGCGCAGCCAGCGCGCGTCG
>DATLZG010000370.1:0-8876 GCA_035574095.1 Burkholderiaceae bacterium
TCCAGCGCCAGCGCGTTGCGCACCGCGCGCTCGTCGCCGCGCAGCGTGCGCGCATCGAGCGCCGCCAAGCCGTATTGCCGCGCCAGCGTGACGAGCGCGGCCAACCGCGGCGCGCGCGCGGGCGCGGCCGGCTGCATCATCCACTTCAGCGTCGCCAAATGGCGCAACGCGTGAAACGTGGCTTCGGCAATCAGTCCACGGTCGCGCTGGCCGAGTTTGGGATGAGTCTTGAAGCGCGACATGATCGCGTCGGCCGGGCCGTCGAGCCGCAGCACGCGTGCCAGCAACTCCGCCAGATGATCGACCGCGAGCGCCGTGATCCGCATCACTGTCATGCGGCGATGAACGCCAGTTCGCCGGCGGCGTCCGCGCGCACGACGACACGGCCGCACTCGAGCCGCACCGCATCCAGGGCGAGCAGCCGTACACAGCGCGGCAACAGTACGTGTTCGGCGGCCAGCACGCGCGCCGCAAGCGACGCTTCGTCATCGTCATAGCGCACGGCGACGGCTGCTTGGCCGATGATCGGGCCGGCGTCGACCTCGGGAGTGACGAAGTGCACGGTCGCGCCGTGAAAACGCACGCCCGCGGCGAGCGCCTGCCGGTGCGTGGCCAGACCGGGAAAAGCAGGCAATAGCGACGGATGGATGTTGATTAACCGGCCCTCGTAGCGCATCACGAACTCGCGCGTCAGCACGCGCATGAAGCCGGCCAGCACCACCAGGGCGGGCGCGTATGCATCGATGGCCTGCGCGAGCGCGGCGTCGAACGCGGCGCGCGAATCGAAGGCGCGATGGTCGATCACCTGCGCCGACAGGTCGGCGGCGCGCGCGTAAGCAAGCCCGGGCGCGTCCGGCCGGTTGCACAGCACCGCTGCGATGCGCGCGCCGATCGATTCGGACCAGCGCTCGCCGCGTTCAGCCGCCAACAGGGCTTGCAAATTGCTGCCGCGGCCGGAAATCAACACCACGATGTTCTTCATGCGTCGATTCTAAGAGCCGCGGCCGAGCGAGGTCGCGCACGCAGCGCTGCAACACCGGTTCGTATAATCGCCGCCGACCTCACATTCATCCTGGGATGAGAATCTTTCGCGGCATTCCCGCCGAGCGCGACCGCCAGCCCTGCGCGCTGACGATCGGCAATTTCGACGGCGTGCACCGCGGCCATCAAGCGTTGCTGGCGCAGGTGGTGGCCGCCGCGCGCGCGCGTTCGCTCGTGCCCGCGGTGATGACCTTCGAGCCGCATCCGCGCGAATTCTTCGCGCCGCTCGCCGCCCCGGCGCGCATCTCGAACCTGCGCGACAAACTGCAGGCGCTCGCGGCGTACGGCATCGAACGGGTGTTCGTCGAACACTTCAACCGCCGCTTCGCGGCCATCGGTGCCGAGGAATTCATCGACCGCTATCTCGTAGAGGGCCTGCGCGTGCGCTGGCTCGCGGTGGGCGACGACTTCCGCTTCGGCTGCCGGCGCGCCGGCGACATCGCGTTGCTGCGCGCGCGCGCCGACGCCGGCGGCTACGAAGTCGCGGAACTTGCCACGGTAACCGATGGCGACGAGCGCGTGTCCAGCTCGGCCGTGCGCGCCGCGCTGCAGGCGGGCGATCTGGCGCGCGCCGCGCAGCTGCTCGGCCGTCCGTATGTCATCTCGGGCCGTGTTCTGCACGGCGCGAAGCTCGGTCGCACGATCGGCTTCCCGACTCTGAATCTGCGTTTGGCGCACAAGCGGCCGGCCGCGCACGGCGTCTTCGCCGTGCGGGTGCACGGCATCACGCAGCGTCCCTGGCCCGGCGTGGCGAGCGTCGGCCTGCGGCCGACGGTGGACGATAGCGGCCGCTGGCTGCTCGAGGTGCACCTGTTCGATTTCGCCGCCTCGATCTACGGCAAGCTGGTGCGCGTGGAGTTCGTGCGCAAGCTGCGCGACGAAGAGAAATACGACACGCTCGACGAGCTGACCGCGGCGATCCGCAACGACGCGGCCGCCGCGCGCGCGCTATTCGACGGCGCACTGGCGCCGTAGCCCGTACCATTTAACCAGACTCGAAGAGTCCGAGGGGACCGAGCCATGGCCGACGCCGACAAGAAGCCCAAGCCCGCCGCGCAGCCGGCGACGCGCAAGTACCCGCTGAACCTGCCGGACACGCCGTTTCCGATGCGCGGCGATCTGGCCAAGCGCGAGCCGGCGTGGGTCAAGCAATGGGAAGAGCGCAAGGTGTACCAGGCGATCCGCAAGGCACGCGCCGGCAGCCCGAAGTTCATCCTGCACGATGGCCCACCGTACGCGAACAGCGAGATCCACCTCGGCACGGCGGTGAACAAGATCCTGAAGGACATCGTCGTCAAGTCGCGCTCGTTCGCCGGCTTCGACGCGGTGTACGTGCCTGGGTGGGACTGCCACGGCATGCCGATCGAGATCCACATCGAGAAGAAGTTCGGCAAGGACCTGCCGCGGGCCGAGGTGCAGGCGCGGGCGCGCGCGCACGCGTCCGAGCAGATCGCGTTGCAGATGGCCGGCTTCAAGCGGCTTGGCGTGCTGGGCGATTGGGACAACCCGTACACGACGATGACGTTCCGCACCGAGGCCGACGAGATCCGGACGCTCGGTCGCATGATCGAGCGCGGCTTCGTCTACCGCGGGCTGAAGCCGGTCAACTGGTGTTTCGACTGCAATTCCGCGCTGGCGGAAGCCGAAGTCGAGTACATCGACAAGAAGACGCCGGTCGTCGACGTCGCGTTTCCACTCGCGGCCGAAGACGCGGGCAAGCTGGCGGCAGCGTTCGGCGTCGCTTCGCTCGGCAAGCCGACCTACACCGCGATTTGGACCACGACGCCGTGGACGATTCCCGCCAACCAGGCGCTGAACGTTCATCCAGAGTTCACTTACGCGCTGGTGGATTGCGGCGACCGCTATCTGGTGCTCGCCGAGTCGCTGGTCGAGTCCTGCTTGGCGCGCTATGGCTTGAAGGGCCGCGTGGTCGCGACGACCGCCGGCCGCAAACTCGAGCTGATCCGTTTCAAGCATCCGCTGGCAGCGCTGCATCCTGGCTACGACCGTTTCTCGCCTGTGTATCTCGGTTCGTACGTGACCGGCGAAACCGGCACCGGCGTCGTGCACTCCGCCCCCGCATACGGGGTCGAGGACTTCGAGTCGTGCAAGTCGTACGGAATCGGCAACGACCAGATCCTCAATCCGGTGCAGGGCGACGGTCATTACGCCAAGGACTTCCCGCTGTTCGGCGGCATGAAGATCTGGGCTGCGAACCCGAAGATCGTCGACGCGCTGCGCGTCGCCGGCCACCTGCTGCACGCGGCCCAGGACGAGCACAGTTACATGCACTGCTGGCGGCACAAGACGCCGTTGATCTATCGCGCGGCGTCGCAGTGGTTCGTGCGCATGGATGGAGCGACGAGCGAGACGCGCGGAGTAATGCAGACCGAAACGGTAGGCGAAACGCTGCGCCAGACGGCGCTGCGGGCGATCGAGGCCACCGCGTTCTATCCGAGTTGGGGCAAGGCGCGGCTGCACGGCATGATCGCCAACCGCCCGGATTGGTGCATCTCGCGCCAGCGCAACTGGGGCGTGCCGCTGCCGTTTTTCCTGCACAAGGAAACCGGCGAGTTGCACCCGCGCACGCTCGAGCTGCTGGAGTCCGCCGCGCGGATGGTGGAGGCTGGCGGCATTGAAGCCTGGAGCCGCGCGACGGTCGCCGATTTTCTGCCGCCGGACGAAGCGCCGCAGTACGAGAAGATCAACGACATCCTGGACGTCTGGTTCGATTCGGGCTCCACGCATCGCACGGTGCTGCGCGGCTCGCATGCGGCTGAGCTCGGGTATCCGGCCGACTTGTACCTGGAAGGGTCGGACCAGCACCGCGGCTGGTTCCATTCCTCGCTGCTGATCGGCGCGGCGATCGACGGCCGCGCGCCGTACAAGGCGCTGCTGACGCACGGCTTCGTCGTCGACGCGCAGGGCCGCAAGATGAGCAAGTCGCTCGGCAACGGCATCGATCCGCGCGAACTGGCCGACACGCTCGGCGCCGAGATCATGCGGCTGTGGGTCGCAGCGACCGACTACTCGGGCGAGATGTCGATCGGCGACGAAATCCTGAAGCGCGTCGTCGAAAGCTACCGCCGGCTGCGCAACACGGTGCGCTTCCTGCTCGCCAACACCAGCGATTTCGACATCACCAAGGACGCGGTGCCGGTCGAGCGCATGCTGGAGATCGACCGCTACGCGCTGGCGTTGACCGCGCAGGTGCAGGCCGAAGCGCTGGCGCACTACGAGCGCTTCGAGTTCCATCCGGTGGTGGCGCGGCTGCAGACCTTCTGCTCGGAGGACCTCGGCGCGTTCTATCTCGACATCCTGAAGGACCGCCTGTATACGACCCCCGCCGCGTCGCTCGCGCGCCGCTCGGCGCAAACGGCGCTGTGGCACATCACCGCCAGCCTGCTGCGGCTGCTGGCGCCGTTCCTGTCGTTCACCGCCGAAGAGGCGTTCCTGATCTTTTCGCCCAACGCCGCCGGCACGATCTTCACCGAGACCTATCACGAGCTGCCGCCGGTCGCCGGACACGAGGCGTTGGCTGCCAAGTGGGAGCGAATCCGCGCGATTCGCGCCGAGGTGCTGAAGCGCATCGAGCAGTTGCGCGAGGCTGGCCAAGTCGGCTCGTCGCTGCAGGCCGAGGTCGATCTGCACCTGCACGGCGAGCGGCACGCGCTCGCCGCCACGCTCGGCGACGATCTGAAGTTCGTGCTGCTGACCAGCCGCGCCGGCCTGCACCCGGTGGCACGCGCCGAGGACGAGAGAATCGTCGTCGTGCCCACGGCGCACAGGAAGTGCGACCGCTGCTGGCATTGGCGCGCCGATGTCGGCGCCGACGGCGAGCACCCGACGTTGTGCGGCCGCTGCCTGACGAATCTCTTCGGCGGCGGCGAAGTGCGGCGGGTCGCCTGATGCCATGGGGCGCGAACAAGCCGTGGTGGCGCAAGCTCACCCCCTGGCTGGCGCTGGCGGCGGTGGTGGTTGCGGTCGACCAGGCGACCAAGTTCGCGATCGAAACGGCCTTTGAGTTCGGCGATCGGCGCCCGGTGACAAGCTTCTTCAACCTTGTGCTCACCTACAACAAAGGGGCGGCCTTTTCGTTTCTTGCCGGCGCGTCGGGGTGGCAAAGCACGTTTTTCACGATCGTCGGCATCGCCGCGTCGCTGTTCATCGTCTATCTGCTGGCGCGCCACGGCACGCAAAAGCTGTTTTCGCTCGCGCTGGCGCTGATCCTGGGCGGCGCGGTGGGCAACGTGATCGATCGGATCGTGCACGGGCACGTGATCGACTTTCTCGACTTTCACTGGCGCGGATGGCACTGGCCGGCGTTCAACGTCGCCGACAGCGCGATCGTCACCGGAGCGGCGCTGTTGATCCTGGACGAGCTGCGCCGCGTGCGCAGGGCGCGCTAGCCAAATGGATCTCGAAGGAAAGAAACTCGTCGTCGGCCTGACCGGTGGCATCGCCTGCTACAAGGTGTGCGAACTGGTGCGCCGGCTGCAGGACGAAGGGGCGACGGTCACGGTCGTGATGACGTCCGCCGCGCAGCAGTTCGTCACCGCGACCACGATGCAGGCGCTGTCCGGCCGGCCCGTTTACACCGACCCGTGGGGCGCCGCGGGCGCGCAGGTCGCCAACGCGATGCCGCACATTGATCTGTCGCGCCAGGCCGATGCGATCGTGGTCGCGCCGGCGAGCGCCGACTTCATCGCCAAGACCGCGCATGGCTTGGCCGACGATTTGCTGTCCACGTTGGTCGTGGCGCGCAACTGCCCGCTGCTGGTGGCGCCGGCGATGAACGTCGAGATGTGGAACAACCGGGCCACCCAGCGCAACGTGCAGCAGTTGCGCGCGGACGGCGTCTACGTGCTCGGCCCGGGCAGCGGCGATCAGGCCTGCGGCGAGGTCGGCGCCGGGCGCATGCTGGAACCGCACGAGCTGCTGGAAGAGATCGTCGCGTTCTTCCAGCCCAAGGTGCTGCGCGATCGGCAAGTGCTGATCACCGCCGGGCCGACGTTCGAGCCGATCGACCCGGTGCGCGGCATCACCAACCTGTCGTCCGGCAAGATGGGTTTTGCGCTGGCGCGCGCGGCACACGAAGCGGGCGCGTCGGTGACGCTGGTGGCGGGTCCGACCGCCTTGCCGACGCCGCGCGGTGTGCGCCGCATCGACGTGCGCACCGCGCGTGAGATGCTCGATGCGGTAATAGCGCACGTAGGTAGCGCGCAGATCTTCATCGCGGTGGCGGCCGTGGCCGATTGGCGGGTCGCCAACGCGAGCGCCACCAAGATCAAGAAGCGCAAGGACGGGCCGCCGCCGATGCTCCAGTTCGAGGCCAACCCCGATATCCTGGCGAGCGTGGCGGCGCTTCCGAATCCGCCGTACTGCGTCGGCTTCGCCGCCGAAACCGATGACGTGATCGCCAACGCGCAGGCGAAACGCGCGGCGAAAAACGTGCCGCTGGTGATCGCCAACCGCGCGCAGGACTCGTTCGGAGCCGACGCCAACGAACTGCACCTGGTCGACGCTCGCGGCGTGACCACGCTCGTTCGCGCCGACAAGCTGGCGCAGGCGCGCCGAATCGTGGCCGAGATCGCGCGGCGCATCGGAACGTGAAGCTCGACGTCCGCATCCTCGACTGGCGCTTGCGCGATTGCCTGCCGCAGTACGCCACGGACGGCGCGGCGGGGCTCGATCTGCGCGCCGCGATCGACGCGCCGCTGACGCTCGCGGCGGGCGCCACGGAGTTGCTGCCCACGGGGCTTGCGATCCACATCGCAGACCCGGGCTATGCCGCGCTGATCCTGCCGCGCTCGGGGCTCGGCCACAAGCACGGGCTCGTGCTCGGCAACCTGGTCGGGCTGATCGATTCCGACTACCAGGGCCAGCTGATGGTGTCCGCCTGGAATCGCAGCGGGCAGCCGTTCGTCATCGAACCGCTGGCGCGCATCGCGCAGCTGGTGGTCGTGCCGGTGGTACGAGTCGGGTTCAACGTCGTCGACGCGTTCGACGCAAGCGCGCGCGGCAGCGGCGGGTTCGGCTCCACCGGGCACGGCTGACCCCCGTCGATAACCCGCATTGGTAGTGGCGAATACCCCGCGGGGTACGCCGGCCGCAGCCGAAGGCACTAAGCTAGACGCGGTTTCCGGGGCAAGGAACCGCAGACAAGAACCGTTCAAGGAGGAACACATGTATCGAACTGCAATCGCGGCCGCCGGTTTGATCGCCGTGGCCGGATCGGCGCTGGCGCAAAGCGATCCAAACCTGGGCCGCAACCTGGCGGCCACCTGCGCCAACTGCCACGGCACCAACGGCCACAGCGCCGGCACGAACGAATCGCTGGCGGGAAAGCCTAAGAACGAATTACTGCAGAAGCTGCAGGAGTTCAAGTCGGGCGCGAAGCCGGCGACGATCATGCACCAGCTCGCCAAGGGTTACACCGATGCGCAGCTCGAGGCGGTCGCCGCCTGGTTCGCCGCGCAGAAACCCGCCAAGTAACCGGATCGACGAGGAGACGAAAGATGAAAGCGCAACGACGCGAATTTCTGGCCGCGCTCGGCGCCGGCGCGGCGGTCTCGGCGCTCGGTGCCTGCGCGACGACACCGGCGGCGAAGGGGCGCGTGGTGGTGATCGGCGGCGGCTACGCCGGCGCCACCGCGGCCAAATACATCCGCATGTGGAGCGAAGGTTCGGTCGATGTGACGTTGGTCGAAGCGCGCGACCGTTTCGTGTCCTGCCCGATGTCGAACCTGGTGATCGGCGGCAGCAAGACGCTCGACTACATCACGATCCCGTACGACAACCTGGCCAAGCGCCACGGCGTGAAACTGGTGCGCGATACCGCGACCGCCGTCGATACCGAAAAGCGCATCGTGACGACCGCCGGCGGCCAGAAGCTCGCCTACGACCGGCTGATCGTCGCTCCCGGCATCGACTTCATCTGGTCGAGCCTGCCGGCCATGGCGAAGAATCCAGACGCCGCCGTCCAAGTCGCGCCGCACGCGTGGATCGCCGGGCCGCAAACCGTACTGCTGCGCCGGCAACTGGAAGCGATGCCCGACGGCGGCGTCGCGGTAATCTCGATTCCGAGGGCGCCATACCGCTGCCCGCCGGGACCGTACGAGCGCGCGTGCCAGATCGCCTGGTACTTCAAGAACCGCAAGCCGAAGTCGAAGGTGCTGATCCTCGACGGCAACGACGACATCCAGTCGAAGAAGGGCCTGTTCCTGAAGGTCTGGGGCGAGGACTACAAAGGTCTGATCGAGTACCGCGCCAACCACGTGCTCACCGATGTCGATCTGGCCACGCGCACGCTGAAGTTCGAAGTGCAGGGCGACGTGAAAGCCGACGTGATCAACGTCATCCCGCCGCAGCGCGCCGGGGCCATCGCTCGCGCCGCCGGCGTGGTCACCGCCAACGACCGCTGGTGCGAAGTCGACTTCCTGAGCTACGAGTCGATCAAGGTGAAGAACGTACACGTGCTCGGCGACGCGATCCAAATCGCGCCCGGCATGCCGAAGTCCGGCCATATGGCCAACCAGCACGCCAAGGTGTGCGCGGCCGCCGTCGTGGCGCTGCTGTCCGGGCAGACGGTCAACCCGACGCCGGTCGTGACCAACACCTGCTACAGCATGACCAACGACACCGACACCATGCACGTGGCCTCGGTGCACCAGTACGACGCCGGCAAGAAGACGATGCTGACGGTGCCGGGTTCGGGCGGGCTGTCGACGGCGCCGACCGCGCTGGAAGGCAGGTACGCGTTCGCGTGGGCGCAGAACATCTGGGCCGACATGCTCGCCTGAGGGGTTGCGGGTGCAGCTGCGAGCGGCGGGCGA
>DATLZG010000371.1:0-3072 GCA_035574095.1 Burkholderiaceae bacterium
CGCCAACGGCGCGGGCAGGCAAGCGCCGACGAAAAGTCGAAGCAAACCGCGTGCGGGCGCCTGCGGCGGCGCGCCGCTCGCTGGCAACACGGCGTCCGTCCGCCCGTCTTGACTGCGGTGCGGCAGGACCGCGCTGCGCGCCGTATCGGCCGACCACGCCGGGCGCACGCGGCCGATGCGGGCGTTCAGAATAGGTTCCGTCATCGTCGATCCTCCACTCCGAGCTCAGCGCACCGACGCGAGCGCGCCGCGCGCCTCGCCGCCCCAGCTCGGGGGCGCCGCGCCGAGCTCGAACTCGACCGCGAAGAAGCGCGCTTCGTAGGCGCGGCCGTTGGCGACGAGCAGGCGCGCGCGCCCGGTGCCGAGTCCGCTCGCTTCGCCGCCGTGCGTGGCCGATGCCAGGTGCACGATCGGCCGCGGCGACGCCACCGTGACTTCGGCGGAGAACTGCGGGATGAAAGCCGCCGACTCCGGCAGCGGCATGACGACGCGCCGGCGCGCACCGCGCGCGAGCGCCGTCGCTTCCCGTTGCAAGACGACCGTCGCCTCCGCGCCCGGCGCCAAGACGAGCGCTCCGGCGCGCGGCTCCTCGCCGGCGGCATCCTCCAATTCGGCGCAGACGGGATCGCCGCTGCCGTCCGACGGCGAGAGGTCACCGAGCGCGACCGGCGACTCCCCCTCGTTGCGATAGGTCAGCCACACCCGCAGCGCCGCGCGCTCGCCGTCGATCGCGACCTCCAGGTGCTGCGCGATCAACACCGGCGCGGCAGCCGCATCCGGCACCGGCGCGACAGGCGGTGCCGCCGGAGTGTTCAGCGTGAACAGCAGCGGCACGAGCCGGGCGGCTTCGGCGATGCCGTCGAACATCAGGCGCGTGGCGGTCATCTTGGCGTTCTCCCGAAGCGTGATGAGCAGCGGAGCGAACGATGGCGCGCGCACGCGAAACGCGTGTGCAGCGGATGTGAAACTTCGGTGAAGCCAGCGGCTAGCGCGCGGCGCGCGGCAGCGTCAGCGTCGCGACCGCGCCGCCGTCCGGATGGTTGTCGAGGCGGGCCGAGCCGCCGTGCAGTTGCGCCACCTCGCGCACGAACGCCAGGCCCAGGCCGGTGCCCTTCTTGCCGGTGTCCGGACGCGGCAGCGAGTAGAACCTCTCGAACACGCGGCCGCCGGCGTAAGCGGGCAGCCCGGGCCCGCGGTCGCGCACCGCGATCTCGACCTTGCCTTTGGCGGCGCGCGCGCGGATCTCGATCTGCGAGCCGCGCGGCGCGAAGTCGATCGCGTTGCGCACGAAATTGGCGAGCGCCCGCTGCAGCAGGAAGGGGTCGCCGCTGACAACGAGGTCGGGCTCGAGCGCGACCACGATCGCCAGCCCTTTGGCCGCCGCTTGCGCCAGCACCTCTTCGCGCACGGCGTCGGCCAGGCGCGCCACCTCGACCGGCTCGACGCGCTCCAGCGCCCCGCGCCGCTCCAACGCCGACAGCTCCAGCAGGCGGTCGATCAGGTCCTGCGCGCGCGCCACCTGCTCGACGATGTTGCGCGCGAAGTGCGCGCGGGTCTCTTCGGGCAGAGGCTCGCGCAGCAGTTCGGCCGCCCCACGGATCGCCGCCAGCGGGCTTTTCAACTCGTGCGCCAGCGTCTGCACGTACTGCTCGACATAGCTGCGGCCGACCAGCGTGTCGCGCGCCTCGGCGAAGGCGGCGCGCACGGCGGCCAGCAGCCGACGGCCGAACTGCAGCGGCCCGGCCGACTCGGCCCGCATCGCGCGCCAGAGGTCGCGCAGCAAACCGAAGGGCCGCACCAGCCAGAACGCCAGCGCGACGACGACGACCGCGAAGCTCAGCGCCGCCACCGCGCCGAACGCGAACAGGCGGGCGCGTGCGTTGGCGACGAACGGGGAAAAGGCCGCCACCGGTTTGCCGACAGCGACCATGCCGACGATCTCCGCGCGCGCGTTGGGTGGCGAGTCCGGCGCGCGCTCGCGGATCGCCGCGCCGACGTACATCGTCACCGACGACGGATCCGCGGGGTCGGCGAGCGAGGTGCGCGCGCCGTAGCGGCCCTGCAGCGTCAGCCACACGTCGCGCCAGTGCAGGTAGTCGGCGCCGAGGTCGCGGCCGGCGGAGTCGAACAGCACGATCCCATTGCGGTCGGTCACGTACACGTGCAAGTTCACGGCGGTCTTCTCGATGCCGAAGATCTTCGCGTACACCGGCCGCTCGGCCAGATGCTTGAGCGTGCGCTCCAGCTCGTCGGTCGGAATGATGCCGTCGTAGGTGCGCCGCTCCAGAAGAGTGGCGAGCAGATTCGCCATGTCGACCAGCGACTCCTCGGCGCTTTCGCGATAGCGCGGGTCGATGTCGGCGGCGAGCCGGTACAGCAGCGCCGCGACGCCGGCCAGATAGACGACGAAGATGCCGATGAAAATGCGGGTGCCACGCGACATTGCAGTTCGAGCCGGAAAATCGGAGATGCCGCCGCGGCGCGTCGGCTCAGGCCCGCGTGCCGCCGCCCCCGTCGCCGCCGTCCTCGCGCAGCGAATAGCCGAGTCCGCGATGCGTCTGGATCGGGTCGGCCGCGGGATCGACCGCGCGCAGCTTGGCGCGCAACTGCTTGATGTGCGCATCGACGGTGCGGTCGAAGCTGGCGGTCGGATCGTCCCAGGCGAGGTTCATCAGCTCGTCGCGCGAATAGACGCGCCCGGGCCGTTCGATCAGGACTTTCAGCAGCCGATACTCGAGGCGCGACAGTTCCAGCGCCCGGCCGCGAAAGCGGATGGTTTTGCGCTCGTCGTCGACCGCGAACTCGGCTGCCTGAGGCGCCGCCGCCGCTGCGCGCGCCAGCCGGCGCAGCACGGTGCGCACGCGCGCCACCAGCTCGCGCGGCGAAAACGGCTTCGGCACGTAATCGTCGGCGCCCAGTTCGAGTCCGACCACGCGGTCGACCTCCCCGCTGCGCGCGGTCAGGAAGATCGCCGGCATGGCGGGCGCGAGCTGTTGCAGCCGCTTGAACAGATCGAAGCCGTTGGCATCCGGCAGGCCGACGTCCAGGATCGCGAGCGCGAACGGCGCGCCG
>DATLZG010000372.1:0-8993 GCA_035574095.1 Burkholderiaceae bacterium
GAAGGAGTCGGCAGCTTGACGGGCTCGGCGCGGGCGGCCGGAATGGAGGTCAGGATCGTCGCGGGTCTGGTCGGCGGTTTCGGCAGCGGCATCGCGCGCTCTTGCGGGAGGAAAAGAGATCAACGGTCCGTGACGAAGGCAAGCACCTCGTCGACGTGGTTCGGCACCTTGACGCCGCGCCACTCGCGCGCCAGCTTGCCGTCGGCGTCGATCACGAAGGTGCTGCGCTCGATGCCGCGCGCCTGCTTGCCGTACATGTTCTTCATCTTGATCACGCCGAACAGCTCGCACAACTTTTCGTCCGGATCGGAAATCAGCTCGAACGGAAACTCGTACTTGGCCTTGAAGTTCGCATGCGACTTCAGACTGTCGCGCGAGACGCCGAAGATCGCGGCGCCGGCCTTGCGAAACTGCGGCCACGCCTTGCCGAAGTCCACGCCTTCGTTGGTGCAACCGGGCGTGTTGTCCTTCGGATAGAAGTACAGCACGATCGTTTTTCCTTTGTGGTCGGACAGCCGGAACGTGCCGGCGGTGGATTCGGCACTGAAATCCGGCACTTTGGCCCCGACTTTGACGGTCATTGCAAACCTCTCATGGTTCGAGCAACAAGGCGGCCAGCACGCGCCGGCCTTCGGCCATCAGGATGTTGTAAGTACGGCAGGCGGCCTGCGTGTCCATCACCTCGAGGCCGATGCGCGCCCGCGCCAGCGGCGCGAGCAGGCGCGGATGCGGAAAGCGCTGGCGCGCACCGGTGCCCAGCAGCACCACATCGGGCGCGAACGAAAGAAGAGCGGCGAAGTCTTCGGCGCGCAGGGCGTCGAAGCTCGCCACGTTCCAGGGCGAGATCGGTCGATCGGGGGTGAGTACGACGGCGCGTTCGTGCCGAACCTTGTTGATTTCGACGTAGCCGGGGCCGTAGGCCGTGACGGTGTTGCGGTCGGTGGGCGGATCGGCGTGCAGCTTCAAGTCGTCTCCGGCTTCGCCGCGTCGATGTTGCAGGGCAGCGGCGACTGGCGCTTCGGGTAAATTATGCCCAAGCGAAGGGCCCGTTCAAAGGCGCCGCAGGGGAAAACATGCAGAGCGAACTGCCGCGCGAATTCGCGCGCATCAAGCGGCTGCCGCCGTACGTGTTCAACATTACGGCGGAGCTGAAAATGGCCGCGCGCCGGCGCGGCGAAGACATCATCGACATGAGCATGGGCAATCCGGACGGTCCGACACCCAGGCACATCGTCGACAAGCTCGTCGAGGCCGCGCAGCGCGACAACACCCACGGCTACTCGGTCTCCAAGGGAATTCCGCGCCTGCGGCGGGCGATCACCGCTTGGTACCAGCGGCGCTACGGCGTGGAGTTCGACCCCGACAGCGAGGCGATCGTTACGATCGGCTCCAAAGAAGGGCTCGCGCATCTGATGCTCGCGATCCTGGATCGCGGCGACACCGTGCTGGTGCCGAACCCCAGCTACCCGATCCATATCTATGGGGCGGTGATCGCCGGCGCCGACGTGCGCTCGGTGCGCATGACGCGCGGCGTGGATTTCTTCGCCGAGCTGGAGCGGGCGATTCGCGAGTCGATCCCGAAGCCGAAGCTGATCATCCTCGGCTTTCCCAGCAACCCGACCGCGCAGTGCGTGGAGCTGGACTTTTTCGAGCGCGTGGTGGCGCTGGCGCGCCAGCACGGCATCTACGTCGTGCATGACCTCGCGTACGCCGACATCGTGTTCGACGGCTACCGTGCACCCTCGATCATGCAGGTACCGGGCGCGCGCGACGTGGCGGTCGAGTTCTTCACGATGAGCAAGTCCTACAACATGGCGGGCTGGCGCATCGGCTTCATGGTCGGCAACCGCGACCTGGTGGCGGCGCTCGCCCGCATCAAGAGCTATCACGACTACGGCACGTTCACGCCGATCCAGGTGGCGGCGATCACCGCGCTGGAAGGCCCGCAGCAGTGCGTGGAGGAGATCCGGCAGCAGTACCAGCGCCGCCGCGATGTGCTGGTCAAGGGGCTGCACGAGGCGGGCTGGATGGTCGAAGTGCCGCGCGCTTCGATGTACATCTGGGCCGAGATCCCGGACGCCTACAAGCCGCTCGGGTCGCTGGAGTTCGCGAAGAAGGTGCTGGCGGAGGCGAAGGTGGCGGTGTCGCCGGGGATCGGCTTCGGCGAGTACGGCGATACGCACGTGCGCTTCGCGCTGATCGAAAACGAACACCGCATCCGGCAGGCGGTGCGCGGCATCAAGGAGATGTTCCGCAAGGATGGACGGATGCCCGCCCGTGTCGCCGAGCGCGCCGCGGCCTGACGATGAAGCCGATCAAGATCGGGTTGCTGGGATTCGGCACCGTCGGGCGCGGCACCTACGATGTCCTGCGCCGCAACCAGGAGGAAATCACGCGGCGTGCCGGGCGGCGCATCGAGGTCGCTGCGGTGGCCGTGCGCGATGCAGCCAAGGCAAGGGCGGTCGTCGGCACGGCGCTGCCGATCACGACGCAGCCCGCAGACATCGTCGGCCATCCCGACATCGACATCGTCGTGGAACTGATGGGCGGCTACGAGCCGGCGCGCACGCTCGTGTTGGAGGCCATCGAACGCGGCAAACACGTGGTCACAGCCAACAAGGCGCTGCTGGCCGAGCATGGCAACGAGATCTTCGGCGCCGCCAGCCGGCGCGGCGTGATGGTCGCGTTCGAGGCCGCGGTGGCCGGCGGTATTCCGATCATCAAAGCGCTGCGCGAGGGATTGACCGGCAACCGCATCGAGTGGCTGGCCGGCATCATCAACGGCACCAGCAATTTCATCCTGTCCGAGATGCGCGCGAAGGGTCTGCCCTTCGACGCGGTGCTGGCCGAGGCGCAGCGGCGCGGCTACGCCGAAGCCGATCCGACCTTCGATGTCGAGGGCATCGACGCCGCGCACAAGCTGACGATCCTGGCCGCGATCGCCTTCGGCGTGCCGATCAATTTCAAGGCCGCCTATACCGAGGGCATCACGCGCCTGGCGGCCGAGGACATACGCTATGCCGAGCAGCTCGGCTACCGCATCAAGCTGCTGGGCATCGCCAAGCGCCGCGCCGATGGCGTGGAGATGCGCGTGCATCCGACGCTGGTGGCCAAGGAACGGCTGATCGCCAGCGTCGAAGGGGCGATGAACGCGGTATTGGTCAAAGGCGACGCGGTTGGGGTGACGCTTTATTACGGCAAGGGCGCCGGCTCCGAGCCGACCGCTTCGGCCGTGGTGGCCGACTTGGTCGACGTGACGCGCATGCACACGGCGGACCCGGAAAACCGCGTGCCGCATCTGGCGTTCCAACCGGACGCGCTCGCCGAGCTGCCGTGGCTGCCGATCGCAGAAACCGTCACTTCCTACTACTTCCGCATGCGGGTTGCGGATCAACCGGGCGTGCTGGCCGACATCGCGCGCATCCTGGCCGAGCGGCGCATCTCGATCGACGCGTTGTTCCAGCGCGAGCCCTCGGAAGGCGAGAACCAGACCGACATCATCATGCTGACGCACGAGGCCGTCGAGCGCGACGTCAATGCCGCGCTGGCGCAGATCGAGCGCCTGCCGACGGTGCTGGCCCCGGTGATCCGGATCCGGCAGGAAGAGCTGCTTTGATGCGGTACGTGTCGACGCGCGGCCGGGCGCCGGAGCAGTCGTTTTTGGAGATTCTGCTGTCCGGCCTGGCAGCCGACGGCGGGCTGTACGTGCCGGCGCATTATCCGCGCGTCGCCGCCGCGGAGCTGGCGCGCTGGCGTGATTTGCCCTACGCGCGGCTTGCCGCGGCGGTGCTCGGCAAGTTCTGCGACGACATCGAACCGGCCGCACTGCAGGCCCTGTGCGAGTGCACTTATACGCCGCAAGTGTTTGGCCACGGCCGCCCGGACAGCGACACGGCGCAGATTGCGCCACTGCGTTGGCTGCAGCCGGGGCTGGCCTTGCTGGAACTTTCCAACGGGCCGACCTTGGCGTTCAAGGACATGGCGATGCAGTTGCTCGGCGGCCTGTTCGAGCTCGCGCTGGCGCGCCGCGGCGAGCGCTTGAACGTGCTCGGGGCAACGTCGGGCGATACTGGCTCGGCAGCCGAATACGCGTTGCGCGGACGGCGCGGCATCGCCGTTTTCATGCTGTCGCCGCACGGACGGATGAGCCCGTTTCAGCGCGCGCAGATGTATGCGCTGGCCGATGCCAACATCCACAATCTGGCGATCGAGGGGACGTTCGACGACTGCCAGGACCTCGTCAAACGCATCGCCGGCGATCTGCAGTTCAAACAACGCTACCGGCTCGGCGCGGTCAACTCGATCAACTGGGCGCGCGTCGCCGCCCAGGTCGTCTACTACTTCAAGGGCTATTTCGCCGCCACGCGCAACGATGGCGAGCGCGTTTCCTTCGCGGTGCCGTCGGGGAATTTCGGCAACATCCTGGCCGGCTGGATCGCCAAGCAAATGGGCTTGCCGATCGAACGGCTGGTGTTGGCGACCAACGAGAACAACGTGCTCGACGAGTTTTTCCGCACCGGCCGCTACCGCGTGCGCGCGCAGGCGCAGGCGACCAGCAGCCCGTCGATGGACATCTCCAAGGCGTCGAATTTCGAACGCTACGTGTTCGATATCGTCGGCCGCGATCCGGCGGCCATGCGCGAGCTGTGGTGGGAGATCGACACCCGCGGCGAGTTCGACCTCGCGGCCACGCCGTTCTGGGCGAAAGTGGCGGCGTCCGGTTTCGTCTCCGGCACCAGCACGCATGCGGACCGGCTGGCGACGATCCGCGACATCTATCGGGCCAGCGGCGTGATCGTCGATCCGCACACCGCCGACGGCATCCATGTCGCGCGTCAGCAGCGCGCGGACGGCGTGCCGACGATCTGTCTCGAGACCGCGGCGCCGGCCAAGTTCGCGGCGACGATTCGCGAGGCGATCGGCATCGAGCCGCCGCGCCCGCCGGCGTACGCGGATCTGGAAGCGCGCCCGCAGCGTTTCGAGGTGCTGCCCGCGGACGCCGAGCGCGTGCGGCGCTACATCGAAAGCAAGGCGCTCGGCGCGGATTGATGCGGATGAGCGGGGGGCGCGAGCAACCGTCGACGGACGACGGGCGACCGGGGGCTGCCGAAGCCACCGGGCCAACACCGAAGGTCATCGGCTTCATCGGCTATTCGAACACCGGCAAGACCACGCTGATCGAGAAGCTGATTCCCCTGTTGCGCGCGCGCGGCTTGCGCGTGTCGGCGATCAAGCACGCGCACCACGGCTTCGACATGGACCGCCCGGGGAAGGATTCGTACCGCTATCGCGAGGCCGGCGCCGGGCAGGTGCTGATCGCGACCACGCAGCGCTGGGCGCTGTTGACGGAGACCCCGCAGGCGCCGGCGACGCTGGAGCAGCTGCTGGCGCAACTGGCGCCGTGCGACGTCGTGCTGGTCGAGGGATTCAAGAGCGAGGGTCGCATCCCGCGCATCGAGGTCAGGCGCAGCACCAACACCGAGCCGCCGATCTTCCCGCGCGACCCGAACGTGGTGGCGATCGCCGCCGATCATGCGATCGACACGCGCCTGCCGGTACTGGATCTGAACGACGCGACTAAGATTGCCGCGTTCATCGTTGAACTTTTGCATCTGCCCTGATGTTGACGGTCGAAGAGGCACTACAGCGCCTGCTGGCGCACGCGCAGCCGGTCGCGGGCGCCGAACAGGTGGCGGCGCTGGAAGCGGGCGGCCGCGTGCTGGCCGCGCCGGTCGTGTCGCCGATCGCGGTGCCGCCGCTGGCGAACTCGCAAATGGACGGCTATGCGGTGCGCTGTGCGGACGTGACCGCCGCCGGCGTGCGGCTGCGTGTCTCGCAGCGGATCGCTGCCGGGCGGGTCGGGCGGCCGCTGGAGCCGGGCACCGCCGCGCGCATTTTCACCGGCGCGCCGATTCCCGAGGGCGCCGACGCCGTCGTGATGCAGGAAGCGACGAGCGTCGACGGCGACTGGGTGACGCTGCACGAAGCGCCGAGGCCCGGCCAGTGGATTCGGCGCGCCGGTCTGGACATTGAGGCCGGCAGTACGGTGTTGGAGGCCGGGGTGCGGCTGCGCGCGCCGCACGTCGGCCTGGCGGCATCCATCGGTTTGGCTGCGCTGCCGGTCAAACCGCGGCTGCGGGTCGCGGTGTTCTTTACCGGCGACGAGTTGGTGATGCCGGGCGAGCCGCTTCCGCCCGGCCGCATCTACAACTCCAACCGCTTCATGCTGCGCGCGGCGCTGCAGGAGCTGGGCTGCGAGGTCAGCGATCTGGGCATCGTGCCGGACTCGCTCGCGGCCACGCGAGCGGCGTTCGCGCGCGCGGCGGAAGCGGCCGACCTGATCGTCACCTCCGGCGGCGTGTCGGTCGGCGAGGAAGATCACGTGAAGGCTGCGGTGCAAGCCGAGGGGACGCTGGAGCTGTGGCAGATCGCGATGAAGCCCGGCAAGCCGCTCGCGTTCGGCTGGGTGCGCGGCGTGCCTTTCATCGGCCTGCCCGGCAACCCGGTGTCCAGCTTCGTGACCTTGCTGCTGTTCGCGCGCCCGTTCATCCTGAAGCGGCAGGGCGTTGCCGACGTGACTCCGCGCGCGCTGCCGCTGCGCGCGGACTTCGAGCTGACAAAAGCTGACAAGCGGCGCGAGTTTCTGCGCGTGCGCGTCAACGCGCAGGGCGGCTTGGAGCTGTTTCCGAACCAGAATTCGGCCGTGCTGACCTCGTGCGCCTGGGCCGACGGGCTGGTGGACAACCCGGCGGGCCAGCCGATCGCGCGCGGCGCGACCGTGTCTTACCTGCCGTTTTCCGAACTGACGCGATGAAGCTGACCGTGCTTTACTTCGCCCGCCTGCGCGAAGCGCTGGCGCGCGAGCGCGAGGAAGTGGAAGTGCCGGCCGGCGTGACCACGGTCGCCGAGCTGCGCGCCTGGCTGGCGAGCCGCGGCGCGCCGTTTGCAGATGCCTTTGCGTCGATCGCGCGCATCCGCGCCGCGGTCGATCAGACGATGGCGCAGGACGACACGCCGCTGCGCGACGGTGCCGAGGTGGCGTTTTTCCCACCGGTGACTGGGGGCTGAGAATGCCAGTGCGCGTGCAGCGCGAGGATTTCGACGCCGGCGCCGAAATCGCGCGCCTGCGCGCCGGCAATCCGAAGGTCGGCGCCGTGGCAAGCTTCATCGGCGTCGCGCGCGACGTCAACGACGGCGATGCGGTGGCGGCGATGACGCTGGAGCACTACCCGGGCATGACCGAGCGGGCGCTGCAGGACATCTGCGACCAGGCGCGCGCCCGCTTCGACATCATCGATCTGCTGGTCGTGCACCGCTTCGGCGAACTGAAGCCGGGCGAGCAGATCGTGCTGGTCGCCGTCGCCGGCAGCCATCGCGGCGAGGCGTTCGCGGCCTGCGAGTTCGTGATGGACTATTTGAAGACCGAAGCGCCGTTCTGGAAGAAGGAGCGCACGGCGGCCGGGGAACGCTGGGTCGATGCGCGGGAAAGCGACGACGAGCGCCGCGCCCGCTGGGGCGAGGCTTGAGCCCGCTGCCCTGGCTGGCGATCGCGGCCGGCGCCGTGCTCGGCGCCTGGCTGCGCTGGGGACTGGGCGTCTGGCTCAACCCGCTGTGGGCGGAGGTGCCGCTGGGCACCTTGACTGCCAATTTGCTGGGCGGACTGATGGTCGGCATCGCGATCGAGTTCTTCGCCCAGTATCCGGGGCTGGCGCCCGAATGGCGCTTGGCTCTGATTACGGGCTTTCTGGGGGCGCTGACCACGTTTTCCACGTTCTCCGCGGAATCGGCGGCGCTGATGCTGCGCGGTCAATTCGCCTGGGCCTTCGGCCACGCCGCATTGCATCTGTTCGGCTCGTTGGCGCTGACCTTCGCCGGCATGGCGCTCGCGCGCGCATGCGTGAGGTAGGCGATGGCGCAAGGCGTGCAGCTACAGTTTTACTTTCCTGAAGGCGTGCGCCACAAGAGCGTGCTGTTGCACGAGTGGCTGATGGGACGCGCACGCGACTGCGGCATCAAGGGCGCATCGGTGTTTCGCGCCAGCGCCGGCTACGGCCGCCACGGCCGCATGCACTACGGTCACTTCTTCGAGACGGCGGGCGAACTGCCGCTCGAGATGAGGATCGTGACCACCGAAGAGCTGGCCGAGCAACTGCTCGCGCTGCTGGCGCGCGAGCAGTTGCACCTCTTTTATGTGCGCACGCCGGTCGACTACGGCTGGACCGGCGTGGCGCAGGATCCGCCTACGGAATGAAGTTCAGCGTTTCCGGCAGCGGGCCGGCGATCGGGACTTCGAAGACCGGTCCCGCGCCGTCTGGATCGAGAACCACGGTGCCGTTGCTGGCGAAAAACCTCGCGATCTGAGTCTGCGCGGCGACCGCGAAACCCACCGCCGCCGAATTCGCGATGTTGGTCAGGAACGTGTGCGGGTTCTTCGGCACGGCCGGGTTGGCGGCGAAGGCCAGATCGTTGCGGAAGTAGGTCGCCCGATCGGCGAACTCGCCCGCGCGCAGGATCGCGCTGGTCGTGGGATTCGGCACCGTCACGTCGCCTTTCGCGAACTGGAGGATCACCGGTTTCGGCGCGTTGCCCGCCATCGGATGTTTGCGGATGTACGGCGCGTACGAGACCGGATTGCCGTGCTGCTGCACCCATTCGTTGCGGTCCAGGTTCTCCTGGATCGCCAGCGCACCGGGCACGTCGTTGACGACCGGTGGCTGATCGCGCAGCGGGATGTTCTCGTTGAAGGCGATGCCGCTCGGATGCGCAACGTTGATCAGCGACGGCACGCGCGTGGCCAGCGCGATGCCGATCAGCGGCCGGAACACCGGCGACAGGCGCGCGATCTCGACGATCGCGCCGCCCGGCACGTTCGGCACGCCGGCCTTGATGTTCGGTTCGGTGCCGAGCAGGATCGTGCCGTAGATGCCGCCGAAGGACTGGCCGGCGTAGTAGATGCGGTTGTCGTCCAGATCGGCGGTGCCGTCGCCGTCGAC
>DATLZG010000373.1:0-6458 GCA_035574095.1 Burkholderiaceae bacterium
CCGAGCGCGAGCGGCCGGGCCGCTTCGACGGGCTGGACGATCGGCTGTTCATCGACATCGCCGCCGCGCTGCACGTGCGCTTCGCGCCGACCTCGCGCGTGATCGCGCAGGGGCGCGTCAGCGTGGCCGTGGCGCTGGCGCACGCGCGGCGGCTGATCAACGAACAGAACGTTCCGCGCGTGCTGATCGCCGCCACCGATACGTTGCTCACGTGGCCGACCTTGTCGCACTACGAGCGCAACGACCGGCTGCTGACCGCGCGCAACTCCAACGGCTTCATGCCCGGCGAAGGGGCCGGCGCGCTGCTGATCGAGGCGCCCGCCGGCGGCGCGGAACTGCTTTGCACCGGCATCGGTTTCGGCGTCGAGTCGGCCCACATCGATGCGGGCGAGCCGCTGCGCGCCGACGGGTTGACGGCGGCGATCAAAGCTGCGCTCGCCGACGCCGGCGTCGAAATGCACGACCTGGACTTTCGCATCACGGACATCGCGGGCGAGCAGTACTACTTCAAGGAAGCGTCGCTGGCGCTCTCCCGCACGCTGCGCAAGCGCAAGGAGGAGTTCGATCTGTGGCATCCGGCCGAATCGATGGGTGAAAGCGGCGCCGTGGCCGGCATCGCGATCATTGGCCTGGCGGAGGCGGCGTGCCGCAAGGGCTACGCGCCCGGTCGCGGCGTGCTCGCGCACCTGGCGGCCGACACCGGCGCCCGCGCGGCAATCGCGCTGCGCTTCGAGGCCCGCTGATGGCAAACCAGGTCTACGCCAACATGATGGAGGTGTCGTGCAAGGCCGCCTCGGGCAAGTCGATCTGCGCGTTTCCCGACGTGTGCTTCACGCCGCCGACCACGCCGGCCACCCCGCCCGGCGTGCCGATCCCGTATCCGAACACCGGCATGGCGTCCGACTGCACCGACGGTTCTTCGACCGTGAAGATCTCCGGCCAGGAGGTCATGCTGAAGAACAAGTCCTACTTCAAGCGCAGCATGGGCGACGAAGCCGGCTGCGCGCCGAAGAAAGGCGTGGTCACCAGCAAGAACATGGGGAAGGTGTACTTCACCATGTGGTCGATGGATGTGAAGGTGGAGGGGGAAAACGTCGTCCGGATGATGGATCTGACGACGCATAACCATGCGTCGATGGGGCCGAACACACCTCCGTGGATGTACCTGGACGAAGTGGCGATGCCGCCGCTGGATCATCCGTGTCACAAAGACATAGTCAAGGCGCAGAACGAATGCAAGAACACAAAGGTGGTCGAGAGCAAAGGCCGCGACTGCTCCGACTCCGACTGCGCGGCAGCGATGGAATGCATTCTCGTCCCCAAGGGCAAGGACAAGCAATTTTGCTGCGCGCCCGACAACACCGGTGACCATCTAATTGAGGATCATTGGATCCGTCCGGGGGGCGAATTGCTGCCGGATTTCAAGCATCTGGCGGAAATGAAGGACGGCCGCTACGTCAAACCCTACGGCCCTTACGACGGCGCGCCGACAATGTGCGTCAATCGTTCGCGCTACAACGGCAAGCACGGCATCGCCCATGGCACGCGAGGGGTCCATGAGTCGGACTTCATTGGCAAGGAGTTCAACTACGCTTCAGCGAAGACAATTGCTCTCGAGTCCCACAAAGACGCCAACCCCGACGCGAACTGCACTGCCGGATGCATCGAGTCGCAGTTGGATGGCTTTTATGGCAGGGAGCCGGACAAGAAGTGTCACACTCCGGAGCGACATCAACCGCTTAAGGCGGAGCAGCGCGAAGCTGCGCTGAAGCGCAAGCGCAACCTGTTTGGCTGAGGTCTGCAGACACATGCATGCACAAGCGATGGGAGCCGATGCTCATGGAAGACCCGAATGACCACAGCGTCGATGAAGCGCTGGCGCTCACGCACACCGGTGTCTTCATACACCGGCGCGATCATGTCATCGTTCCTACCATCGTCGATGCCTATGCCGACGACAAGCGGCACCACGCCCTTGTGTATCACTGGCTCGATGGGGACTGGTCTCAGCATCTCGTCGAAGACAGCATCTGTGGGGTCGTTGCCACCGGCGACTCTCCTGTCGAGGTACTCAATGTCGGCGTGAACGGGACCGTCGTTGTCGCCAAGATCCCGGGCGGCGAATCGACCGAGTCCGTCGATCCGACTGCGCGCGGGCCAAACTACTCGGAGACGCTGCGTTGCGTACGCAAGATCGGCCCTTCCATCTATGTGGCCGGGATGGCAAGGCAAGTGTATCGGCGAGACGGTCTCGGTCGCTGGGTCGCGGTTGATGCCGGCACCTACCTTGCACGGGGACAGCGGCACCAGGCGGTCGGCTTCCTCGATATCGACGGTGACTCCGACGGGCGTTTGTATGCGGTTGGCTACAAAGGGGAAATCTGGATCCGCGAAGCGGATGCATGGACTCAGGAACCGAGCCCCACGTCGGTTGCTCTGACCAAGGTGCTTGGAACCAGCAGCGGAGATGTCGTCATCTGCGGCTTGGCAGGCGTGATTCTCAGAGGCACCAAGGGTCGGTGGCAAGTACTGGCGGAGGATGCAACGCGCGAAGACTTTTGGGGCCTTGCTGAGTATCTGGGTGAGATCTATCTCGCCACCGATCGGAGGCTGTTCAAACTGGTAGGAAACACATTGCAGCCTGTCGACTTCGGTTCGCCGCGTCCCTTATCGACTTCCTATCTGCACTCCGCCGATGGCGTGTTGTGGTCAGTCGGACCCAAGGACATTGTGTTCACCGACAATGGCACGGACTGGCACCTTGTGCCCAATCCGTGAGAGGGGGAGGTAATGCACCGACTCATTTTCGCCGCGATTTTGTCCTACTGTGCTTCGGCGGCCGCCCACGCCGCCTCCAACTACACCGCCACCTTCTTCGGGCCCAACCAGCAGCAGGTCACGAACGGCTACAAGACGCTCGACCAGTTGATCGACGGACTGAAGGGCGTGACGACGCAGTTCTCGCCGTCTTTCGGTCTGAGCCTGCGCGGGCTGCCCGCGTTCCTGGGCACCGACGGGCCGACGTTCCTGACGCTCGACATTCCGTCGCTCGGCATCCAGCAGTTTTTCTCCGGGCAGACCGCGGACGAGACCTTCGAGCAGCTGAAGCGCTTCCTCACGCAAAGCAGCCAGGCCGGGCGCATCGCGCGCGAATCGGCGCGCACTTCGCCGTTCGATCCGGTGGCCGGCAATCCGACCAGCCTGATGGCGCGCGCGGTGTTCTTCGATTTCTTCAACGCGTTCTATCCGTTCGCGAGCAACATCACCGAGCAGTCGGCGCTGATCGCGCAGCTCGGCGGCGTGCCGACCGGCGCCGTGCGCGGCCCGTTCCGGCCGCTGCCAGGCACCGGCGGTTACTACGGCTACTTCCGCGATCAGGGGCTGGCGACCCAGTCGCTGACCGTACCGCTGTCGCTGACGCTGCGCTCGGATCTCGATCCGCGCCGGCAGTTCTCGGTCACGCTGCCGCTGACGGTGAGCGACGTCGAAGGCGCGCGCGCGTATTACGGCACGCTGAACACCTCGCTGCGGCTGCCGCTGGCGCGCAACTGGGCGGTCACCGGGGCGCTCGGCTACTCGGTCGTCAGCGCGACCGATCTGGGCACGGCCGGCCAGGTCGGCTCGGCGGCGCTCACCAGCGCGTTCGTCGTGCGCACCGCGTTCGGCGATCTCTCGATCGGCAACATGGTCGGTCACTACCGCACGCTGTCGGGCACGATCAGCGGCATCTCCACCGACTCGAAGATCCAGAACACCGTCTTCCGCAACGGCCTGCTGTGGTCGGAGCGCGCGCCCGCCTGGCTCGGCGGCCAGCGCATCGAGTACACGCTGGTCAACACGCACTACGTCGGCACCGAGTTGTACCTGAAGAACTACAGCGAAGCCGGCGTGATGATCGGCAGCAACAAGCGCGCCGACAGCGTACGCAGCTACGTGCAGGGCGGCCTGACGTACCTGTTCTCCTCGAAGACCAAAGGCGTGCAGGCGAACTTCGGCTATTGGTTCTGAGGGCGTCCGCATGCTGCGCCCGCTGTGCGCCGCCGCGGTCCTGCTGGTGTCGGCTCTGACCGGCGCGGCGGCGGCGCAGTCGCTGAGCGACAACCAGATCGTCGAACTCGCCGGTCAGGGCCGCCACGAGGAACTGGCGCAACGGCTGGCGCGCGCCGAGCGGCTGAACCCCGGCGAGCAGCACGCGCTGTGCTACGCGCTGTCGCGCGTCAAGCGCTACCGGCGGCTGTTCGACTGCCTCGACCGCCTGCAGGCCGCGCTGCGCGGCGCCGATCGCGCCAGCATCCTGTTCGGGCTGGACGACGCCACGCCGACCGTACATCTGATGCGCGCCGAGGCGCTGCTCGAAATCGGCCAGGTGCCGCGCGCGGCCGAGGAAGCGGCGCGCGCGCTCGCCTGGTTCGACCAACAAGGCACGGCCAGCGAACGCGACCTCCAGATCGACGCACTGGCCGCTGCGGCGCTGGCCGCCGCGCGGCAACGCGAGCCGGACAAGGCGGCGGATCACCTGAAACGCATCGAGGCGATCAAGGTCGGCTTCGCTGCCGGCCCCAACGTCGCCACCGCGCGCACGTTCGCACTGGCGCGCGTGCATCTGGCTCTCGGCAACTACGAGCGCGCGTGCGCGGCGCTCGACGCCGACAAGGGCTTCAACTTCCGCCAGTCGGTCGAACGGCTGTTGCACTTCAATCCGCCGCAGTGGGTCTGGCAGGAGCTGCCGCGCAACTTCATGGCGGCGAAGTGCCGTTTCGGCATGGGCCGCATCGCCGAAGCCAAGGAGCGCTACGACGCGCTGCTCGCGCTGCCAGCGCTCCGGCAAAACAGCGGCATCCACTGGCTGGTGCTGTTCGACCGCGGGCGCATCGCTTACGACGAAGGCGACGTCGACGGCGCGCTGCGGCTGTGGCGCGAGGCGATCGAGATCATCGAACTGCTGCGCTCCTCGATCGACACGGAGGCGGCGAAGATCGGCTTCGTCGGCGACAAGCAGGCGGTGTACGGCGCGCTGGTCTCCACGCTGCTCGCGCGCGGACGCGCCGCCGAAGCGCTGGAATACGTGGAGCGCGCGAAGTCGCGTGCGCTCGTCGATCTGCTCGCCGACCGTTACGCGACCGCCGAGCACCGGCTGGACCGCGGCAACCCGCAGCTCGCCGGCCTGCTCGAACGACACCGCCAGGCCGAAGAGGCGCTCACCGCGCAGACGCCGCGCGATAACGCGACCTACGAGCGGCAGCGCAATGCGCTGCTCGCCGCGGCGCAGGGGCTGCGGCAGGCGGCGCCGGAGCTCGCCTCGCTGGTCGTCGTCTCGCCCGCGTCGGCGAACGAACTCGCCGCGCTTCTCGACGCGGGCGAAGTCGGCGTGCAGTACTACCAGCACGGCGAAGCGCTGTTCGCTCTGACGTTCGGCCCCGGGGGCAGCCGCGGCTTCACGCTCGAGGGCAAGGGTCTGCTGAAGGACATCCGCGACTTTCGCAACGCTTTGACGGCGCTGCGGCCGCAGGCAAACGAATTGGCGCGGCGGCTGTACGCGCGGCTGATCGCGCCGCTGGAGAGTGCGATCGCCGGCCGCCCGCTGCTGCTGGTGCCGCACGGCGCGCTGCATTACCTGCCGTTCGCCGCGCTGCACGACGGCAGGCAGTATCTGGTGCAGAAAAACGCGCTGCGCGTGATGACGAGCGCCAGCGCGCTGAAGTACCTGCGGCCCGCGGCGGCGAGCGGGCCGTCCGGCGCGCTGATCTTCGGCAACCCGACGCTCGACCTGCCGAGCGCCGAGGAAGAAGCGCGCCTGTTGGCGAAGCTGCTGCCGGCCTCGCGCGTGCTGATCGGCCCGCAGGCGACCAAACGCGCGCTGATCGAAAACGGCGCGCGTTTTCGCACGATCCACATCGCCGGCCACGGCATCTTCGAGGCGCAGCGCCCGCTGGAGTCGCGCCTGGTCTTCGCCGGCGAGGAACTGAAAGTCAACGAGATCTACAACCTCGCGCTCGCCGCCGACCTGGTGACGTTGAGCGCCTGCGAGTCGGGGCTGGGCCGCATCACCGACGGCGACGACGTGATCGGGCTGACGCGCGGGTTCCTGTACGCGGGCGCGGCGAGCGTGGTCGCGTCGCTGTGGAAGGTGGCCGACGAAGCGACCGTGATCCTGATGGAGCGCTTCTACGCCAATCTGAAGCAGATGAACAAGCGCGAGGCGCTGCGCGCGGCGCAGATCGAAACCAGCCGCAAGCATCCCGAGCCGTACTTCTGGGCGGCGTTCTACCTGACCGGTGCGGCGCGATGAACGCGCTCGTGCGCCCGCCGGTCCTCGCCGTGCTGGCGCAGCACGGCGAGGATTGCGCGGTCTTGCGCAATACACGCCGCGTGCTGGTGCGCGCGCCGAACGTCAGGCTGCGCCATCTGCGCCGGCTCGACGAGCGGTTGGCTGCACATCTGGACGGGCTGCGCGTGGC
>DATLZG010000374.1:0-3484 GCA_035574095.1 Burkholderiaceae bacterium
GACGGCGAGCTTTTGGTGTCGTGCGGCCGAGCCTGCCCGCCGAACGGCGCGCTCGCCGCGACTGGCGGCACGGCATCATTGCGCGGCGTCTCTCGCACGCTAACGCCCTGCTGCCATGACCGCCCGCCGTTATCGCGGCCGCTTTGCACCGTCGCCCACCGGACCGCTGCACGCCGGTTCACTGGTGGCCGCGCTGGCGAGCTGGCTGGATGCGCGCGCCCACGAAGGGACTTGGGTCGTGCGCATCGAGGACCTCGATCCGCCCCGCGAGGAGCCCGGCGCCGCGCAGGCAATCCTCGCGACACTGGCGGCGTTCGGACTGGAAAGCGACGAGCCGGTCGTCTTCCAGAGCGCGCGCAGCGAGCTGTATCGCCGCGCGCTGGCTCGGCTGCAGGCGGCCGGACTGGTCTATGCCTGCGACTGCTCGCGCAGCCGCGTCGCCGCCGACGCCGCCCGGCTGGGCCTGCCGCCCGCCGTGTATCCGGGCACGTGCCGGGGGCGCAACCTGCCGGATGCGAGCGGCCGCGCGCTGCGCGTGCGCGTGCCCGACGCCGTCATCGAATTCAATGACCGCGCACAGGGCCGCTACGCGCAGCGGCTCGCACAGACCGTGGGCGACTTCGTGATCCGCCGCGCCGATCGCCTGTGGTCGTACCAGCTCGCGGTGGTGGTCGACGACGCCGCCCAGGGCATCACCGACGTGGTGCGCGGCGCGGATCTGCTCGACAACACGCCGCGCCAGATCTGGCTGCAGCAGGCGCTGGCTCTGCCCACCCCGCGCTACCTGCATGTGCCGATCGTCACCGGCGCGGACGGCCAGAAACTTTCGAAACAGAACGGTGCCGCCGCGCTCGACCGCGGCGACGTCGTCGGCGAACTGCGCCGCGCGCTGTACCACCTCGGCTTACCGGACCGCGGTGCCCGCACGCGCGACGCGCTGCTGCGCGCGGCGGTGCAAGACTGGCGCCGCCAGTGGGTGCAGCCACCTACAATCGCGGCCGAGGAGCTGTTTCGTGGCTGACGACACCGACATCCCCACCCTGCGCCGCATCCTGCACGACAACCGCCGCATCGCGGTGGTCGGCATTTCCGCCGAGTGGCACCGCCCGAGTTACTTCGTCGGCAAGTATCTGCTCGAGCACGGCTACACGATGATCCCGGTCAATCCGAAGTACGCCGAAGTGCTCGGCCAGCGCTGCTATCCCGACCTGCGCACGGCCGCGCGCGCGGCGGGGCCGATCGACCTCGTCGACTGCTTTCGCAAGAGCGAGGACATCCCGGCGCTCGCCGAGGATGCGATCGCGATCGGCGTCAAAGTGCTGTGGATGCAACTGGGCGTGGTCAACGAAGCCGCGGCCCGCAGGGCGCGCGCGGCGGGACTGCAGGTCGTGATGGACCGCTGCGTGAAGATCGAGCATGGCCGGCTGTTCGGGGGGCTCAACTGGGCCGGCGTCAACACCCGCATCGTGTCGAGCAAGCGGCCGCGGCAACTTCCTTACTAGCGATCCGTGATCTGTGGTCCGTCGCTGACAGGGAACGGACAGCCGATCACGGACAACGGATCACGGCACCATGGACAGACAATTCGGCATCGAAACGCTGTGCCTGCACGCGGGCCAGCTTCCGGACCCGGTGACCGGCAGCCGCGCGCAGCCGATCTACCAGACGACCAGTTACGTCTTCGACTCGGCCGACCACGCGGCCAGCCTCTTCAACCTGCAGACCTTCGGCAACGTCTACTCGCGCATCAGCAACCCGACGGTCGCGGTGTTCGAGGAGCGCGTCGCGGCGCTGGAAAACGGCCGCGCGGCGCTGGCCACCGCGAGCGGCATGGCGGCGCAACTGACCGCGATCCTGGCGATCGTGCAGCCCGGCCAGCACATCGTGGCCTCGTCATTGCTTTACGGCGGCACGTACTCGCAGTTCGCGGTCACGTTGCCGAAGATGGGCATCGAAACGACCTTCGTCGATCCCGACGCACCGGAAAACTTCCGCCGTGCGCTGCGGCCGAACACGCGCCTTTTCTACGGCGAGACGCTGGGCAACCCGAAGATCAACGTGCTGGACATCGAGCCGATCGCGAAGATCGCGCGCGACGCCGGCATCCCGCTGATGATCGACAACACGATGGCCACCCCGTACCTGTGCCGGCCGTTCGACTTCGGCGCCGACATCGTCGTGCACTCGGCGACCAAGTACATCGGCGGCCACGGCACGACGCTCGGCGGCGTGATCGTCGAAAGCGGCAAGTTCGACTGGGGCAACGGCAATTTCCCCGACATGGTGCTGCCGTCCAAGGGCTATCACGGCGTCAAGTTCTGGGAAACCTTCGGCGACTTCGCCTTCACGATGAAGGCGCGCTTCGAGGTGCTGCGCGTCCATGGCGCGGCGCTGGCGCCGCTGTCCGCCTGGCTGCTGCTGCAAGGGCTGGAGACCCTGCACGTGCGCATGGAACGGCACGTGCAGAACGCGCGGCGCGTCGCGCAGTTTCTGGAGGCGCACCCGCGGGTGGCCTGGGTCAACTGGCCGGGGCTGCGGTCCAGTCCCTACTATCCGCTGGCGCGGAAATACCTGCGCGCGATCGACGGTGAGCCCGGGGCGTCGAGCGTGATGACGTTCGGCATCAAGGGCGGCGCCGCGGCCGGCGAAAGATTCATCGACAACCTGCAGTTCCTGTCGCACCTGGCGAACATCGGCGACGCCAAGTCGCTGGTGATCCATCCCGCATCCACCACCCATCGCCAACTGTCGGAAGACGAGCAGCGCGCCGCCGGCGTGCTGCCGGAAATGGTGCGATTGTCGATCGGCATCGAGTCGATCGACGACATCCTGTGGGATCTGGAACAGGCGCTCGCCAAGAGCGCGTAACGCGCCTCAGCGCTTGATACCGCCCAGCAGCGCTGCGACTTTCGCCGGTTTGCGCGTGCCCGGCGCCGCGGCGTCGGCCGTTTCGGCGCCGGCGGCCTCGGCTTCGGTTGCCGCCGGTTCGTACGGCTTGCTGAAGAAATCGTCCGCCGGCGCCGGCGGCGCGGCCAAAGTGCGGTCGCGCCGTTCGCCGCGCTCGCGCCGCGGCGCGCGCTGCACCTCGAGCGGCCGGATGTCGAACTTCTGTTTCGTCAGCCGCTCGATCGCCTGCACGCCGCGCTCGTCGGCGCCGGTCATCAGCATGATCGCCAGCCCCGTCGCGCCGGCGCGGCCGGTGCGGCCGATCCGGTGCACGTAGTCCTCGGGGTTGAACGGCACGTCGTAGTTGATGACCACCGGCAACTCGACGATGTCCAACCCGCGGGCGGCGACGTCGGTCGCGACCAGCACTTCGATGTCGCCGCGCTTGAAGCCTTCGAGCGCCTTCATCCGCTCTTCCTGCGTCTTGTCGCCGTGGATCGCGTCGGCGTTCACCCCCGCCTTCTGCAACTGGCGGGCGAGCCGCCGGCATTCGATCTTGGCGTTGACGAACACCAGCACCTGCTTCATCGGCCCGCCG
>DATLZG010000375.1:0-6135 GCA_035574095.1 Burkholderiaceae bacterium
ACGGCCTCGCTTCGCTGTTCGCCTGTTCGCTGATCGCCGCGCTTCCCCTCACTTCTTGCAGCGACAGCAGCGAAGCGCCCGCCCAAGTGCCGTCACCAGCGCCGGCGCCGCCCACGCCGGGACCGTCGCCTTCACCCGGGCCCTCGCCAACACCGTCGCCCTCGCCGGCGCCGGGCGCGCCCGCGCTGACGCGCACCACGTTCATGTCCGGACTGAGCGCACCGTGGGACTTGGCCTTTCTGCCCGACGGCACGATGTTCTTCACCGAGCGCTGCAGCGGCTTATCAGTGCGGCTGCCAAACGGCACGATCAACCGCCTGCTCGGCATGAACGGCGCCAGTGGCTATGCATCCACCGCGACCGATCTGTTCTGCGAGGGCCAGAGCGGCATGCACGGGGTGGCGGTCGACCCGCAGTTCGGCAGCGCCAACCGCTACGTGTACGTGTACTCGGCGTCGAATCGCAGCACCAATCCGCGCACGAACCGCGTGCTGCGGCTGGAGGTCAATGCGTCGTTCACGGCCGTCGCCAACCGCACCGACATCGTCACCGACATCGCGTTCAAGAACGCCGCCAACGGCGTGGGCGGCTCCGGCGCGCACAGCGGCGGCCGCATTCGCTTCGGGCCCGACGGTTATCTGTATGTGACCACCGGCGACAACCACAACGCGACGCTGCCGCAGGACCCGGTGCGGCTCGGCGGCAAAGTGCTGCGCGTGGACCGCGACGGCAACGCCGCGCCGGGCAACAATGCGCCAGCCGGCTTCGACGCGCGCATCTACACCTACGGCCACCGCAACGTGCAGGGCATCTCGTTTCGGCCCGGCAGCGGGCAGCCCTTTACCTCGGAGCACGGACCCGGCCATAACGACGAGGTGACGCCGCTGGTGGCCGGCGGCAACGGCGGCTGGGATCCGCAGAACCGACCCGGGCTGAACTGCCCCGACAACTACTGCGGCTACGCGGGCAACGCGAGCACCATGCCGATGACCGACACGGCGCGTTTCCCGAACGCGCTGCGGCCGAGCTGGAACAACGGCGGGGCCTCGCAGGGCATGGGGCCGTGCACGTTCCTCGTCGGCGCGCAGTGGAAGGACTGGAACGGCCGCCTCGCGGTCGGGATCATGGGTGCGAATCGTCTCGTTGTTCTGCAACTCGATGCGGCTGGTATGGCGACCGGTGCGACCGAGCTCACCGGCACACCGCACAACCTGCCCGCGGCGCGCTATCGCTCGCTGGTGCAAGGGCCCGACGGCAATCTGTACATCGCCACCGACGCAGGCGAGATCTGGCGGGTCGTGCCGAACTGAGCCAGCCGCGTCGAGCCGCGCGCACGAGACCTATACTCGCCGCAGCACGCATCACCGAATCCCGGAGGCACGCCGTGCCCGCTGGCATCGCATACGCCACCCTGACGCCGACGGAACTTGCGCGGCGCTGGAACGAACTGCAGCGCGATCCGTCCGCGCCGGATTTCTGCGAGCTGGACGAGTACGGAGACGTCATCGTGATGAATCCGCCGCGCAAGCCGCACCAAAGAATCGTGCGCGCGTTGATGCATCAGATCGAAACCCGACTCGGCGGCGAAGCGCTACCGGGCTTGGGTGTGCTGACGCGTATCGGCGTTCGTGTGCCCGACATCGTGTGGCAGCCGCAGCCCACCGACGACGACCCGGCATCGCCCGCTCCGCCGCTGATCGTCGAGGTGCAGTCCGACGCCAACACCCGCGCCGAACTGGACGCGAAGGTCGCCGCGTATCTGGCCGCCGGCGCGCGCGAAGTGATCCTGGTGGAGCTTTCGGGCCGCATCCGCTACTTCGGCGCCGAAGGCGAGCGCACGGCGAGCGCTTACGGCTTGACTCTGGCGCTGCCGGCAGGCACCTATCCGCCCGGCGGCTGACGGGCGCTCACAGCACCCAGACCGTTTCCGCCGCGAGCCGCTGCGCGAAGCGCGGCGACGCATGCGACAGCGTGCGCCACTCGTCTTCGGTTTACACAAGCAGATCGGCCGGGACCGGAAGTTCGGAAAGATCGAAATCCAGCGCGCGCTCGGCAAACGGCCGCGCCGCGCTTTCCACGACGACCACCAAGTCGACTCGCTGCCCACGCCCCAGTCGCCGTGCGCGTACGAACCGAAGTAGCCGGCCCACCGCAGCTCCGCGTGCACGCGCGCCAAGCGCGCCGCGAGTGCGCGGACGGCCGCCTAAACCGCGGCGCGGTCCGGCCATTTGAGTACGCGCGAAGTCGATGATCTCACCGGCATAGCGAATCGCCAGCTCGCTCTGGATCGGCCCGTAGTGCTCGAACGGTGCACCGGCCGGGTGACCGTTCCGGTAACGGGTCGCGACGTAGAAGTTGTCCAGCACGCGCGCCTTGTCGATCAGGTCCGTCGGCACGGCGCCCGGCAGCTCGCGCAGAAGCTGCGCGATGACAATGGCTCCGCGCTTCCTGCCCGCGGTTCAGATGCAGCGCATTGACCGCCTTCGCGGCCGCCTGCTGGGCCGCGAAGCAGGCCCATTCGTGCCGTTGCGACGCGCGTGAGTCGTGCGCCTGTTCGAGGTCGCGTTCGGCTTGTTTGAGCCACTCCCCGGCCCGGTTGGCCATATGAATTAATGACGGTGAACTCGCCTTGACAGGCTGATCGGATCAGTGGGACTGCGTGGGCGGCGAATCGCCGTGCCGTGGCGCGGGCCAACCGGTCGCACACTGCTGTCACTGCCACTGCTCAGCCGCGCCGACCTCGATACGCTCGACGCGTGCCGCGAGGCGAGCGCCGGCATGTTCCGGCGACGGTTCCCACTGCGCGAACACCAATTCGATCTTGTCGTTGACCCGCCCCGCGGAGTGGCGCGCGGGTAGCACGCACTCGCGTCGCGTCGTCTCGCGGGCGACGGGGACTGAGCAAACCTCGCTGCCGTTGAACCGAACGCTGACCCACTGGGCTTGGTTCGCCGAATGGGTAGACAGCTCGAGTCGAAGGCGCGCCGGCGCAGGACCGACTGCCTCCGTGTAGACCTGTGCCACCCGTCCGATCGTCCAGCGCCCGCGCGCATCGTGGTGCTCGGACCAGCCGAAGCCGAGCCCGCTCGCGACGGCTCCCGCCTTGAACTCCACGACTCGCGGTTGCGGTGTTGTATAGACGCGGGTCCATGCCTGCGGGTCGAGGTGATTGCCATCGACAACGAAGCGATAGGGTATCTGCATCGTGTCGCGCGTCCAGCGTCCGACAAACCACTCGTAGTAGGCAAACTCGCGAGCGCGTCGTGCCGCGGGCCCCGCGGAGCCCGCGGTCGCCGCCGCGCCGCCTACGCCACAGGCGCCGGAAACGCGGCACACGATGGTCGGGACATCGGTCAGTTGCAGCGGAGCGTCGTCAAAGCGCGGCGCACCGGTCGCTGCAGGAGGCTTGACGGCAAACGTGACAGCGGCCATGCCAACAACAGCCTGAAATCTGGAGTCGTGCACCGCGCGGCGTTGCGGGTCGGCGAACGGCAGCGCTGCGCCGTGATCGCTGACGACGACGATCGTTGCGCGCTCGAAGACACCGATCTCTTTGAGCCGCGAAAACAGCTCAGCGACGCGCACCACAGCGCATTCTGCTTGGCGCAACATATCGGCCCGCATCCAGTGCGCTCCCACAGTGGGCTCGCAGCGCTCGTTCAGGCGGATCGGCGCATGCGTCGCCATCACGTGCAAGAATTTGGCGCGCGGCGCGGCATCATCGCGGTAAGCGTCGCGCGCGAACCGCCGCAACAGCTCCGCACCCTGCGCGACCGAATCGTGGATGCTCGGATCGAATTCATCGAGCGTCATAAAGGCAGCCGACAACGGTGTCGGCACCGAACGTGCGACGCCCAGCTTCATCAACACGGCGAACTCCCGGCCGTATCCGGCGAGATGGCCGTCAAGAAGCGTGGTCTGGTGCCCGCACCAATAGGTACCGCGCGGACAAGTATCGAGGATCGGGTTCACATGGGTGACCAGATAGCCGCTGTCGGCCAAGGCCGCAAGGAAGGATCCTTCGCGCACCGCGGCATCGTAGAGCGCCCGAATCGAGGTTCCGTCGCGGTAAACCTGCCCGCCGTGAATCGCGGGCATGGTCAAGTGGGTACTCGCGGCAACTCCTACCGTACCCGGATAGATGACAAATCCGTCGAACGCCTGCCGCAGGGCAGGACGACGCGCTAGCAGCTCTTCGAACAGATCAGACTGCAACGCGTCGAGCACGATCACGAGGACGTCACCTCGGCCGGAGAACGCATACACGTCGCGCGCCGGCTGGGCCGTGTACGGCGTGGCCGTGCGGGCCGCTTGAGTCAACGTCAGGCCCGCAAGCCCGGCGGCGAGGAAAAGCGCAACTCGACGCATCTGCGACGGCCAGCGCAGCAACAGCAGAACTCCGGCTAGCAGCCCGGCCGCATAGAGGCCGGCGAGCATCGCCAGCCGGCCGCTTTGCTGGCTTCCAGATCCGAACCAATGCAGTTCTTTGTCGGCGACGAATGCCGCCTCGATCCAGAACGCGACCCCCAGCAGCCACAGCAGATCGCCGTAGCGACCGCGCCATTTGGGAGGAAGCCAACGCTCAAGCGCGACCAGGAGCGCAAAGCCGAGCGACGTGGCCACAAGCGCAGCAGGCAGAAACTGCAGCGCCGAGTAAATGAAGAACGGCGCGTTACCGGAAGCGATCGACACCGGCGTCGTCAGCAACACGTTGACCGCCATCAGCAGCGCGCCGGGCCTTGCACCAGAAGTCAACCACGTACGAAACATCTTCGCGCCTCAGGGGAAACGGCGGCGAAACGCCACCAGCACCCGCTTCGAGTCAGGCAGCACAACCGTCTCCTCGATCTCGGCAACGCCGGTCAACGCGGCGCGGAAGCTCGGCCATCCGTATTCCGGCACAGCACCGGTGCGTAGGGCGATCAAGTGCTGCACCATCGGATCGTCAGCCGGTACGAACTCGATCAGGCCGCACGGCGCAAGCGCAACCAAGTCCTCGACGACCTCGTGCAGCGGAACGCCGCGGGTCAACGCGAAGTGGTGGATCACGGCCAACGCCATGACGGCGTCAAATCTGCCGCGGCGCCGAAACGACATGCGCTCCCGCTCGCGCCACCCTTGGTCCGGAGACGCGTCCACGAAGTCGATCGCCAGCGGCAGAAGGTTCGGCGCCCGGGCGGCGGCCCGCTCGAATGCCAGATCGACCGCGGCGGCGTCGGACTCGATTCCAATCACGCGGCCTGCGCCGGCGCGCAGCGCCAACTCCGCGAAACGACCGCAGTTGCAACCGACATCGAGCAAGAGCGGCGGGCGATGCACTTCGATCCAACGAGCGACGAAGCGCTCCTTCGCCGCGCGATCGCCCCCCGTATAGCTGCAGTTCAGGTCGTACTCGGACCACGACGAAGGTGCTGGCACCGGTCTCAGCGAAGCGATCCAATCGCGCAACTGCTCAAGTGTGGCGCGATAGGCGCGCATCGAAAGTCCGCCGGCGCGTACCTTGTCGGAGGCAACCCGCTGTGCGCGTTGGCCATTCCGTCGCATTAGGAGCTCCGGCAGAACGACATGTGAGAACACGCGCGGCCGCAGTCTGGCCCGCCACGGCAACAGTTTTTGCAGTGAGCGCGACGCCAGACCGAGCGGTTCGCCTCGATACCAAGGCTGGAACGGAACGCCGACAAACCTCTGCAACAGCAGCGGATTCAGGAACTGCCGGCAGAACTGCTCGTGCCCCACCCAGAACTCATTGGGGCGATAGGGGCGCAGCGAACCGAGGTCGATGAACCGCGGCTGCGCGCCTTCGAACGAAATGTTGTACGCGCTGGCGTCGCGAAAGACCAAGCCGGCTTCGAGCGCCTCCAACTGCAGGCGCAAATGAAGGAGCGCTGCAGCCGCCAACCCGCCGAACGACCACTCGTACGGATAGGACACGAACGAGAGGCGGGCGTGTTCGATGCCAAGCTCGGCCGCGAACCCGAGTTCGGAGTACTGCGCCGGATCGAGGGGCTCGAGCGGCAGAATGTGGCCGCGCTCGAGCCAGCGCGCCAGCAAGCCGCGGTCTTGCGCTTGCCGCAGACCCGCCGCCGCTTCTCCGCGCAGCAACCGGACGAGTCTGCCGTCGACCTCAAAAAGTCT
>DATLZG010000376.1:0-2413 GCA_035574095.1 Burkholderiaceae bacterium
GCGCTCGTCGTGCCGGGCACGTTGCGCACGACGGTTTCGATCTGGCGGGCGATCCTCTCCATTTCCGCGAGATCGGCGCCGAACACCTTGATGCCGATCGGCGTGCGGATGCCGGTGGACAGCATGTCGATGCGCGCGCGAATCGGCATCGTCCATGAGTTGGCCACACCCGGGAACTGCAGCGCGCGGTCCATTTCCGCGATCAGCTTGTCGATCGTCATGCCGGGGCGCCATTGCGACTCGGGCTTCAGGTTGATCACGGTCTCGAACATCTCGATCGGTGCGGGGTCGGTGGCGGTCGCCGCGCGGCCCGCCTTGCCGATCACTGATTCGACCTCGGGAAAACTCTTGATGATGCGGTTCTGCACCTGCGCGAGCTCCGCCGCCTTGGTGATCGACATGCCGGGCAGGGACGTCGGCATGTAGAACAGCGTGCCTTCGTTCAGCGTCGGCATGAACTCGGTGCCGAGCCTGCTCGCCGGCCACAGCGTGGCCGCGCTGATCGCGACCGCGGCGACGATCGTGACGACCTTGTTGCGCATCACCCACGCGATCACTGGACGGTACACGGCGATCAGCGCGCGGTTCACCGGGTTCGCGCCTTCCGCCAGGATGCGGCCCCGGATCAGCCAGACCATCAGCAGCGGCACCAGCGTCACGGAGAGCAGCGCGGCGCCCGCCATCGCGAAGGTCTTCGTGTACGCGAGCGGGGCGAACAGCCGGCCTTCCTGCGCTTCGAGCGTGAACACCGGCAGGAAGCTCACGGTGACGATCGCGAGCGAGAAGAACAGCGCCGGCCCGACTTCCTTGCCGGCATCGATGATCGCGCGCGTTCTGTCGCTGCCGGCAGGAAGGCGCTCGAGGTGCTTGTGCGCGTTTTCGATCATCACGATCGCGGCGTCGATCATCGCGCCGATCGCGATCGCGATGCCGCCCAGGCTCATGATGTTCGAGTTGATGCCCAGCAGCCGCATGCAGATGAACGCGATCAGCACGCCGATCGGCAGCATGACGATCGCGACCAGCGCGCTGCGCACGTGCAGCAGGAACAGCACGCACACCGCGGCGACGATCAGCGATTCCTCCGCGAGCGTCCTGGTCAGCGTGTCGATCGCGCGGTGGATCAGGTCCGAGCGGTCGTACACCGTTTCGATGGTCACGCCCTCGGGCAGCCCGGGCTTCAGTTCCTCGAGGCGGCGCTTGACGCCGTCGATCACGGCGAGCGCGTTTTCGCCGAAACGCGCGACCGCGATGCCGGAAACGGCTTCGCCCTCGCCGTTCAGCTCCGTGAGCCCGCGCCGCTCGTCCGGTCCCAGCTCGACGCGCGCGACGTCGCGCACGCGCACCGGCGTGCCGTTTTCGGCGCGCAGCACCAGTTGCTCGATGTCGGCGGCGCCGCGCAGGTAGCCGCGGCCGCGCACCATGTATTCGGTCTCGGCCATCTCGACGACGCGCCCGCCGACGTCGCGGTTCGAGTCGCGGATCACCTGCGCGACGCGCGCGAGCGGAATGCCGTATGCGCGCAGCTTCACCGGATCGACGATCACCTGGTATTGCTGCACGAAGCCGCCGACGGACGCGACCTCCGCCACGCCCGGCGCGGCGGTCAGCTGGAAGCGCAGATACCAGTCCTGCAGCGTGCGCAGTTCGGCGAGCGTTCGATTCTTCGCGAGCACGACGTACTGGTAGACCCAGCCCACGCCCGTTGCGTCCGGCCCGATCTGCGGCGAGACGTTGGCCGGCAGCCGGGTGGCCGCGTAGTTCAGGTACTCGAGCACGCGCGAACGCGCCCAGTAGATATCGGTGCCGTCCTCGAAGATCACGTACACGAACGACGCCCCGAAGAAGGAGAAGCCGCGCACGACCTTCGACTTCGGCACCGCGAGCATCGCGGTCGTCAGCGGATAGGTGACCTGGTCCTCGACCACCTGTGGCGCCTGCCCCGGATACTCCGTGTAGACGATCACCTGCACGTCCGACAAATCCGGCAGCGCATCGAGCGGCGTGCGCAGGACCGCGAGCACGCCGGCGAACACGATCGCCAGCGTCGCCAGCGCGATCAGGAACGGATTGCGCGCCGACCACGCGATCAGTCGTTCGAGCATGGTCGGCTCCGTCAGCGCATCGGTTCGATTCTCGTCACCACCCACTCGCCGGGCTTGCGTTCGACGAACTCGAACGAGATCGGCGTTCCGGGCTTCGCCGCCTTGGCGACCGCCTCGTTGGCGGCGACGAACTCCATCGTCATCGCCGGCCACTTGAGGCTAGGAATCGGCTCGTGCGAAATGACCAGCATGCCCGTCTTGGCATCGACGTCGTCGAGCCTCCCGCGCGCGCTGTGCGCGACCTGCACCTTGCCCGCCGCCGCTGCGGGGGCGGTCATCGAGCCGAGCGCGGCGCGCAGGTTGCTCTC
>DATLZG010000377.1:0-2011 GCA_035574095.1 Burkholderiaceae bacterium
GCGCGGATCCGCGCGCCGCGCCCATTGCACCCACAGCGGCGGCGCCTGCGGGCCGCGCCGCATCGCGATCTCGATCGCGTATGCGCCGAAACGGCGCGCGACCGCGCGCGTGTAATCGCTGCGGCTGTGGCTGAAGAAGTCGTACTCGCGCAGCACGGCGACATCCTCGAAGCCCGCGTCGCGAAACGCCGCGAGGTAGTCCTCGTCGATCGTCGCGCCGACGACGCACTCGGCCCACAGCTCCGGATCGGTCTTGCAGTCGAACGTGACCGGGCGGCGGATCACGATGTCGGCGATCTGCACGCGGCCGCCGGGCTTGAGCACGCGGAAGATCTCCGCGATCGCGCGCCGCTTGTCGGGCACCAGGTTCAGCATGCCGTTGCTGGTGGCGACGTCGACCGACGCATCGGGCAGCGGCAGCGACTCGGCGTTGCCTTCCAGCACTTCGAGATTCGGCACCGAGGCGGCGAGCGCGCGCAGCCGCGCCAGCATCGCCGGCGTCATGTCGAGCGCAAACACCTTGCCGCGCGGGCCGACCAGCCGCGCCGCGATCCACGCGTCGGTACCGGCGCCGGCACCGATGTCGAGCACGGTGTCGCCTTCCTTGATCACACCCGCGCGAAACGGATAGCCGACGCCGGCGAAAGACGCCAGCGTGGCGGCCGGCACCGCATCGAGCAGGTCCTGCGGATAGCCGGCGATCAAGCCGGCTTCGCGCCCGACCGGAAAGTGGTACGGCTGCTCGGGCGCGTTCGCGACGCTGGTGTACATGTCCTTGACCGCCTCGAAGACGCGTTCACGGGAAAAGCCGAGGATTGCGACCATGACGTATCGGATCGAGTTGCGAATGAAACGGGTCAGAACTGCTCGACGATCGCGCGGATGCGCGCGCGCAGCCGCAGCGGCGCCACGGCGACGCCAGTGGCGCGCACCTGCGCCTTCAGCTTGCGCTCGAACTGGGCGCGGCTGAAGCAGCCGCGGCACTCCTCGAGGTGCCGTTCGATCTCGGCGGCCACCTCGGCGTCGATCTCGCGATCGAGATAGGCGACCAGATGCTTCAGCACGTCTTCACAACGGATGCGACGGGTGGTCACGGTCGTCCTTTCTCTTCGTCGGCGAATCGACGAGTCCCGCATCGCGCGCATGCGGCCACAGCGCGCGCTGCAAGGCGCTGCGCGCGCGCGCCAGCCGCGAACGCACGGTGCCGATCGGCACGCCAAGCAGCTCGGCCGCTTCGGCGTACGAGTGCCCCTGTATGTCCACCAGCACGACAGCGATGCGGAACGCGTCGGGCAACGCGTCCAGCGCACGCTCGATGTCCTCGCGCAGCAGCTTGGCGGTCACGCTCTCCGCCGGGTCGGTCCACCACAGCAGGAACGGCTGGTGCAGCTTGTCGAACAGCGAAAACGGCTCGTCGTCTTCGCCGTCGACTTCGGCTTCGAGCGCGACTTCCGGGCAGGCGCGGCGGTGGCGCCACTCGCTCAGGAACGTGTTGGCGAGGATGCGCTGGATCCACGCCTCGAAGCACTGCCGATCGCGCAGCTCGGCGAACTTTGCCCACGCCTTCGCCACGGTCTCGGCGACCAGATCTTCGGCGGCATCCGCGTCGCGCGTCAGGCGCAGCGCGGTGCCATACAGCCGGTCGGCGAGCCGCTCGACCTCGGCGGCGAAGAAATCCCGCTGGGCACAGTCCACGCGCCGCTCCCGTCACGCGCACTCTGCATGAGGACGCGCGAAGCGCCGATCCGGTTCCCGCCCGGCCGGTGGGCGAGAACCTATCTCAAAATCCCCGACGGCCGCGTGGCGACGAGAAGCGGGCGGACGCTAGGCGGCGCGCGAAGGACAGTCGCCGGGGCTACCGGGCGAACCGCCGAGCGCGCCAACACCGCGGATGCCCGCTTATCGTCGCAACCCTGCAGGGCGGGGGTGCCTGGGGCGCATCGCGTCGTTGCGGCTCGGGTCCTTGGCTGCCGCCCATGGTCCCCTCGCCGCGCCTCGCGCTGCATCCCCA
>DATLZG010000378.1:0-5362 GCA_035574095.1 Burkholderiaceae bacterium
ATGCCGAGGTTGCCTGCCAAGCCGTTGATGCCGATCGTGCGTCCGGGCCGCGTGCTGTCGCGCACCAGCATCGGAATGCCGACCGGGTGATAGATGGCGGAGAACAGGCCCATGATCGTCAGCGCCACGGCCATCTGCCACGCGTTGGTGGCGGCGGCGCAGGCGAGCAGCGACGCGCCGAGGCCGAAGAAGAACGCCAGCATCATCGGTCGGCGGCCCCAGGAATCGCCCAGCTTGCCGGCCGGCAGCGAACCGATGCCGAACGCAAAGAAGGCGCCGGTGGCGTACGGCATCAGATCTTCCCAACGCGCGAACCCGAAGTCGGCCGCGATTGCGCTGACTGCGGTGGCGAAGATCAGCAGCACCCAGTGGTCGATCGCGTGCGCGACGTTCAGCAGCAGCGACCAGCCGACGCGGCGCGTTGCAGGGGGTTCGACGGCGGCGATCGGAGAGGCGGCGCTCATGCGTGGCAGTGTAGTCTGCACGCCCCATGCCGGCCACGCTGCAGTTGCCGCTCGCCGATCACTTCGCCTCGCTCGCCGGCGTGTGGCGCGAGCTCGGCGACGCCTTCGTCGCCAGCGAAGACGGGCGCGCGCTGGAGCGATTCCTCGCGGCGCGCTCGGCCGCGGGCGCCGTCATCTATCCGCCGCGCCCGCTGCGCGCGCTCGAACTGACGCCGTTCGAAACGGTGCGCGCCGTAATCCTCGGGCAGGACCCGTACCACGGCCCCGGCCAGGCGCACGGCTTGGCGTTCTCGGTGCCGGACGGGGTGCGCCCGCCGCCGAGCCTGCGCAACATTTTTCTAGAGCTGAAGCGCGACGTCGGGTGTCCGCTGCGCGTCAGCGGCAATCTGGAGCGCTGGGCGCGCCAAGGCGTACTGCTGCTCAACGCGGTGTTCACGGTCGAAGAAGGCAAAGCCGGTTCGCACGCCAACCGCGGCTGGGAACGTCTCAGCGCCGGCATCGTCGAGCGGCTCGCCGCCGACGCGCGGCCGAAAGTCTTTCTGCTTTGGGGGGCGGCCGCGCAGGCGCAGCGCGCGGCGATCGAAGCGCTGGGCGCACAGCATCTGGTGCTGACCGCCAATCACCCGTCGCCGCTTTCCGCGCGGCGGCCGCCGCAGCCCTTCCTCGGCTGCGGCCACTTCTCGCGCACCAACGCATTCCTCGCCGCGCGCGGGCGCGGATCGATCGATTGGTGCGCCTGACGCGCTACCGCAGCCAGCCGGCGCGCAGCTTCTGCGCTCTGCCGGATGCGCGCGCGTCGGGCCGCAGCGCGTAGGTGAGCGGCGGCTGCCGCGCAAGCCGTACCTCGAAGCGCATCAACTCGTCGCGCCGAAACGCCAGCACTTCGACCGTATCGCCGGCGGCGTAACGGGCCAGCCGCGCGTCGAGATTGGCCGCGGTGACGCGCAGCCCGCCGATCGCCACCAGCGTGTCGCCGCCGGACAGACCGGCGTGCTGCGCGGGCGTGCCGTCGAACACGTGCGCCAGCCGGCATTCGCCGTTGCGCGCTTCGGCTTTGACGCCGAGCAGCGCGAGCGACGGCGAATCGAGCGCGGGCCGCTTCTCGAGCGTGACGCCGAACGGCGCCAGCAGGCGCTCGAAGTCGGGGTCGCGCGTGCCCTCGGTCCACTCGTGTAGATGCGGGGCGAGGTCGAGCCCGGTCGCCTCTGCGATCGCCGCCGCCAGCTCGCCCTCTTCGAGGCCGCGGTACGCGCTGCCTGCCCGCTTGTAGCGGCGCCACAGCAGCCGCAGCAGATCGTCGAGCGAGCGTTCGCCACCGGTTTCGGCGCGGATCGTCAGATCGATCGCCAGCGCGACCAACGCGCCCTTCTGGTAGTAGCTGACCACGGCGTTCGGCGTGTTCTCGTCGGGCCGGTAGTACTTGATCCAGGCATCGAACGAGCTTTCGGCGACACTCTGTTTCAGGCGCCCGGCGCGCTGCAGCACGGTCGTCATGGTCTTGCCGACCGCCTCCAGGTACTGCGCTTCGGTGATCAGGCCGGCGCGCGCCAGCAGCAGGTCGTCGTAGTAGGAGGTGAAGCCCTCGAAGACCCACAGCAGCCGCGTGTAGTTCTCGCGCGTCAGGTCGTACGGCACGAACGCGGCCGGCCGCACCCGCTTGACCCACCAGCTGTGGAAGTACTCGTGGCTCGCCAGACCGAGGAAGCCGCGATACCCCTCGGTCGTGTCGCGCATGCCTTTGAACGGCAGGTCGTCGCGCCTGCACAGCAGCGCGGTGGAGTTGCGATGCTCGAGCCCGCCGTAACCGTCGCCCACCGCCTGCGTGAGAAAGACGTAGCGCGCGAACGGCGCCTGCTGGCTGCGCGGCTCGAACAGTCGGATGTGCCGCTCGCACAGGCGCGCCAGATCGGTGGCCAGCCGCGCGGTGTCCAGGTTCGGCACGCGGCCGGTGATCGCGATCTCGTGCGGCACCCGCAGCGCGTCGAAGCGCGCGTGCGCGAACGTGCCCATCTCGACCGGGCAGTCGATCAGCTCGTCGTAATCGGCGGCGGTGTAGGTGCCGAAGCTGCCGTAGCGCGTGCCGCGCGCCGGCGTCAATCCGGTGGCGACGCGCCAACCGGCGTAACGCTCGCCCTGCGGCGGCAGGATGTCGACCCGGCAGTCTTCTCTTTCGTGACCGAGCGGCAGCATGAACACGCAGGCGCCGTTGAAGAAGGCATGCGTGTCGTCCAGGTGCGCCGCGCGCACCGACAAATCCCACGCATAGACCTCGTAGGCGAGCGTCAGCGCGCCGCCGGCGGGCGCCGCGCGCCAGGTGTGCTTGTCGACCTTCTCCAATGGCACCTTGCGGTTGCCGGCGACGGCGCTCGCGCGCACGACGTGGCGCGCGAACTCGCGGATCATGTAGCTGCCGGGATTCCAGGCCGGCAGCATGAAGCGCTGCCCCGCCGGATCGGGCGCTTCGACGGTGACGGTGACGTGGAACAGGTGCGCGCCGGGCTGCGCCGGCGCAATGGCGTAATGAATCGTCATGGGGTCGGTTCTGCGGCCACGGATCGACGCCGCGACGGGCGCATTGTGCGCAGGATTTGCGTCCTGGTCGCCGTGTCTATCGGCGCCAGTCCGCGGCAACCGCAATTCACTGCACCGGCCCTTGCTTCTCCTGCACGCCGAGCTCGTCGGCGATGGCTTTCGCCAGCCTGCGGCCGAGCTTCTTGTAGCCGGTGCGCGTCGGGTGGATCTCGTTCTCCCAATCGCCCGATTCGCCGGTCGCGCCGGGCTGCGCGCGCACCAGCGTGTCGAGTGTGTTGACAACGTGGAAGTCCTCCAGCCGCAGGCCCTTCAGCGTTGCCGCGAGATGGCGGATCAGGTGGTCGGTCAGCGGCACCCACAGCCGCTGCGGCACGCCGGCGGCGACCAGCTTCGGGTAGATCCAGGCCTCGCCGACGCGTACGCCGAGGATTCGTGCCGGCGCGTCGTTGGGCGTCGGGTAGTCGTAGGTGTGGCAGAAGATCGGCACGTGTGCATTGGGCCCGGCGTGCGCGCGCACGAAATCGACGATGCCGGTAAAGCTCGCAGTCAGGAAGCGGTCGAACTTCGCCAATGCGTCGGCGTCGATCGCCTCCGCCGCGTTGGCCGACTCCAGGCGGGCGAAGTCGAAGCCGCGCTTCAACAGGTGCGGGATGGCATCGATCAGGTCATTGCCGCCGCCGGACAGCAGGATCGCGGCCAGCGGATACGCGGCCGCGTCGGCGACGAAGCCGCCGAACTCCGACGCCCAGACGTCGACGCGCCGGTGCCCGGCGCCGGTTTTCAGCGCGCGCTCCATTTCGGCGATGGTGTCGCCCGGGTTGGCGAGGTTGATCACCGCGCCGAAGGTCGGGAAATCCAGCCCTTCCAGCAGGTTGTGGGCCGGAATCGATCCCAACGTGAACCACGAATCGCCCTCCGCCAGCAGCAGCGGATAGTACGAGTTCAGGTCCGGCGCGCCTATGTCGCTCGCCAAATCGCTGGGTTTGAAGACTCGCACTCTGGGCATTTCCGTTTCTCCTGCGGTTCAAGCTCGCGCGAAGCTCTCGACCGTGTCGAGGTCGAGCAGCACGCCCGGATCGGCCACGTCGACGCGGTGCGGCGGGTGCGCGGCGAGCACCGCACGCGCGCCCGCGTCGCCGCGCAGCGCGACCAGCGCCGGATACAGCGGCCGCGCGAAGCCGACCGGATGGCCGCGCCGCTCCCCGCAGAAAGGCGCGGCGGTGTCGAAGCCCTCGCGTAACGCCTGCGCAACGGCGCGAATGCTGTCCGGTTCGATGGCCGGCATGTCCGCGAGCGCGATGATCCAGCCGGCGGCGTCGGGTGCCGCGGCCACGCCGCAGGCGAGCGACGCGCCCATGCCCTCGTCGGCGCGGTCGTTGATCTGCAAGCGGCAACCGGCGGCGGCGAGAACCTCGTGCAGCCGCCGCTGCACGGCGTCGCCGGCCGGCCGCACGACGGCGATCACTTCGGCGAGCGCGTCGCGCAGGTTGCGCGCGGCCGCTTCTGCCATGGGCTTGCCGGCGTGGGGCCCGGCCGGCGCAGGCTCCAGCAGCTTCAGTCGCCGGCCGCTCGGATCGAAGCGGCTGCCGCTGCCGGCGGCGAGCAGGATGCCGACGATCTCGCCCATGGCGCCGCTGGCGAACGCGCGGTCAGGTGCCGCGCTTGATGCGCGCGATCAGCCAGGCGACCAGCCCCGCCGCCATCACGTAGAAGGAGACGTGCACCGCCTTCTGCGACTGCGCGTACGTGACGCTCGAGTAGAACAGGTAGCCGCAGGTACCGACGAACACGACCGGCAGGACCGGGTACAGCGGCACCTTGAACGGCCGTGCGACGTGCGGGTACTTGAAGCGCAGCACGAACAGCGCCACGCCGGTCAGCAGGAAAAAGAACCAGAACACCGGCGCGGTGAACTCGACCATCGTCTTGAAGCCGTTGCGCTCGACCGCGCCGAGCACGATCAGCGCCAGCGCGAGCGCGGCCTGCACGAGGAACGCCGGCACCGGCGCGTCGCGGTCGCCGTGCCAGCGGCTCATGAAAGCGACGATCGGCCAGTCGCGCCCCAGCGCGTAGTTGGTGCGCGCGCCGACGAGCATCGTCGCGTTGATCGAAGTCAGCGTGGCGATCGCCACGCAGGCGCCGGCGAGCGTGGCGCCGAACGGGCCGAACGCGGCGGCCAGCACGTCGGCACCGACCGCGCTGCTTTTCTTCAGCCCTTCGAAACCGAGCCCGTGCAGCATCGCCAGCACCACCGCCACGTACACGGCGGTGATCAGCAGCAGGGAGACGACGAGCGCTTTCAGGATCGCGCGGTTGCCGCCCTTGACTTCGGCCGAGATGTAGGCCGCCTCGTTCCAGCCGCCGTA
>DATLZG010000379.1:0-7894 GCA_035574095.1 Burkholderiaceae bacterium
ACGGACCGCGCGATCGCCGCGCAGGCGCTGGCGCTGGCCGATGCGGCCCACCTGCAGGACCGCGAGCTGCCGACGCTGTCCGGCGGCGAGCGCGCGCGCGTGCACATGGCGGCGGCGTTTGCGCAACTGTGGGAGCGCGCGGCGCCGCAGCCGCGCTACCTGCTGCTGGACGAGCCGACCGCCGCGCTCGATCTGGCGCACCAGCATCACCTGCTCGCCACCGTGCGCGCGTTTGCCGCCGAACGCGGACTGGGGGTGCTGGCGATCCTGCACGACCTGAACTTGGCTGCGCAGTACGCCGACCGCGTATTCGTGCTGCGCGACGGCCGGCTGCTCGCGCAGGGAGCGCCCGCCGAGGTGCTGACTCCGCAGCTGATCGCCGACGGCTTCGCGGTGTCGGCACGCGTGCTCGCGCATCCGCTGAAGCCGGCGCCGTTGGTTGCTACCGCGCAGCGCAGCGCGTCTGCGGCCGTTTAAGGGAGGGGGCATGAGGACGGCAACGACATCCGACGCGCGCCAACGCGTGCTGCGGCACGCCGCCCGGTGCGCCGGCGCGCTGGCGGTGGCCAGCGGATTCGTCGCGCTGCTCGTGATGCTGGCGGTTGAAGTCGGGCGCGCGATCGGCACCGAGGTCTTCGCGGCGGCGCCGGTCGAAGCGGCGGCAGGTGCGACCGAGCGTTGAGCGGGGGTAGCGATGGCAGCGATCGCGGTCGCGGCGTTGCGCGAAGGCATCGAAGCCTTTCTGATCGTCGCCTTGGCGGCGACCTATTTGCGGCAGACGGGCCGGGCGGCGCTGCTGGCGCCTCTCGCGGGAGGTGTTGCGGCGGCGGTGGCCTTGTCGCTGCTGCTCGGCATCTGGCTGCATTCGATCGCGGTGACGCCGCTGGTCGAGGGCGTGTTGGCCCTTGGCACCGCGGCGCTGGTCGGCGGCTTGGCGCTGCACCTCGCGCGTCTGGGAGCGCGGCTGCCCGCACAGGTCGAGGCGCAGGTGGCGCAGGCCGCCGCGCGTCCCGGTGTTTGGGCCGCGGCGGGCGTGTTTCTGTTCGCGACCCTGATGGTGACGCGCGAGGGCATGGAGCTTGCCTTTATCGCGGCGGCGCTCTCCGCGCAGCAAGACAGCGGCGCGCTGCTCGCCGGCTTGGCGCTGGGCTTGGCGGCCTCGCTGGCGCTGGCGGCGGCCTGGTTGCGTTGGGGGCGACGCATTCCGCTGGCCTTGATGCTGCGGGCGACCACGATTTTTCTGGCGCTGTTCGTCCTGAAGTTGCTGCTGCTCGCGTTTCACGAGTTCACCGAGGCCGGCGCGCTGCCGCTGGACAACGCTTACTGGCACCTCGCGACCGAGGAGTGGGTCGAGGGCGACCTGGGAACGATTTACGACGCCGCGCTGATCGCGGTGCCGCTCGCGTGGCTGTGGGCGCAACTCCGCCGGCGGCCCGTCACGCCCGCGGGCACCGGATGAAGGAGCCGGAGCTCGCTTGCGGCGAACCTGCGGTTCGCGCGCCGTGCTTGCGACTTTGACTTTTCAAGACTCGAGACAAGGAGTGTTTGCATGATTGCCATCGGTCAACGTTTGCCGACTGTTCGCGCCGACGCGCTGTGGCCGGACGGTTCTATCGCGCCGCTGGATCTGGACGCTTGGCGCCGCGACCATTGGCTGGTGCTTTTTTTCTACCCGCTCGATTTCACTTTCGTCTGCCCGACCGAAATCCGAGGCTTCGCGGCCTTGCACCAGCGGTTCGCCGCCAGCGGCGTGCGCGTGGTCGGCGCCAGTATCGATTCGGCGTACGCGCATCGCGCCTGGTGCCGCACGGAGCTTGGCGCGTTGCCGTTCCCGCTGCTGGCGGACGTGGATCGTGCGCTGGCCGGCGCCTGCGGCGTGCTGGCGCCGGAAGGTTTTGCGCAGCGCGCCACGCTGATCGCCGATCCCGACGGCATCGTGCAGTCGGTGACCGCGACCGCATCTCAAGTCGGCCGCTCCGCGCAGGAGACGCTGCGCCAGGTGCAGGCCCTGCAAGCGGGCGGGCTGGCGCCGTGCGACTGGCAGCCCGGGCAGCCATTGCTGCAAGCCGCCTGAGGAGACGCGATGGCGCACGAGGACGCAACGATCGCACCGTCCGCTGACCCTGCGGCGATGGCGCGCGCGGAGTCGGAGGCGCGCGCGGAGGCGGACCGTCTGACCGCGGCGGTGTTGTACCTGCTTGTGCGCACCGCGACCGACGGCGCTTGTGTGCAGCAGGCGCTCGCGGTCGGCCAGCACCTGGAGATGCTCGCCGCGCATCCGGGCGCGGCCTGGCCGCTGCGCACTACGGCGCTGCAATTGCGCGAGCGCTGGATGCGGTATTGCGCACAGGCCATGGCAGCTGCGCACGGTGTACGGCACTGAGGCGCGTATGGACTGGGCGAAGGTCTTTCGGAAGTGGCTGGCGCCGCCGCAGCCACCGCGCCGGCAGCCGGGATTCGAAGCGGCGGGCGACGTTGCGCCGGTGCGCGGCGACGAAGCGCCGCTGCTGCCCGTGCCGGGAATGTCTGCCGGCGAGCCGGACGTGCAGTGGCGGCTCGAGCGCGGCGCGCCGTAAGGCGAGGGGCGCGATGAGTTCGGATGTCTTTGTGAAAAAGCCGCTGGCGCTGGCTTTGCAGACGGCGATGGGCGAGCCGTCCGCCGAGGCCGAAGCGTTCGTGGCCGCACCGGCCGACCCATCCGGCCGCCGGCAACGGCTGCGTCTGTGGGAGCTTTCACCGAAGCTGCATTGCCCGGTGATCGGCACTTGTTTGACGCCGCGCGAGCTGGCGCGTATCGCGCGGCGCCACAACCTCGAACACGATGCGCGCGACGCCTACGCGTTGCACGTGCAAGCCGTGGGCTGGGCGTCCGCCCGCAGCGGTGCGTCACGCGATCTACAGCGCTATCTGGACGCCAAATACGCCGCCGACATCGAGCGCTTCGCCGCCGCGCGCGACGCCCCGGCCGTGCTGGCGCTGTGGAAGGCACATTGGCAGCAAGGCAAGGTGGCTGGCGCGATGTGGGCGGCGCTGACGCATCCGCTTGCCGACGAGCCGACACGCCAGGCGGTGTACGCCGACGTGCACATGCTGTCGCACCAGTTGGGCGCGGCGCAGGCGGCCGACGCGCGGCGGCTGCATGCGCTGCTGCGCGAAAACGAGGCGCTCGCCGCGCTGCTGGCGGCGAGCCGCGCTGAAACCGGCGCCGCGCAGGCGCGCGCACAGCAGGCCAGCGACGAACTGCAGCACTGCCGGCAGGAGCTCACCGCCGCCCGGCAGGCGCAAGCGCAGCTTGCGGCGCGCCTGGCCCAGTTCGAATCCGGACAGGCGCTGGTCGATCTGGGCCGGCGCGTGCGCGAGTTGACCGCTGTCAACGACGAGCTACGTGCCGTCGCTGAACGCGTGCCGATGCTGCACGCGGAGCTTGCGCAGGCGCGCGAACGCATCGCGCAGCTGGCGCGCCAGTGCGACCAACTGGCCGCCGCGCGCGACGCGCTGGAGCGGTTGCTGGCGAGCGAAGACGACCGCTGCGCCGACACCTGCCCGGCCGGAGCGTCCAACGCCGCCCGCTCTGTGCTGTGCGTAGGCGGGCGCACCGCGCAGCTGCCGTATTACCGCCAGCTCGCGCAGCGGCTCGGTCTGGAGCTTTTGCATCACGACGGCGGCCGCGAGCAGGCGCTGTCGCGCCTGCCGGAACTCGTCGCCGCGGCCGACGCGGTGCTGTGCCCGACCGATTGCGTCAGCCACGGCGCCTACTACCTGTTGAAGCGCTGCTGCAAGCGCAGCGGCAAACCGTGCCTGCTGTTCAGGGGCGCCGGCGTGTCCAGCTTCGCGATCGCGTTGACGCAAGTGGCGGCTGGGCGCGTCACGGTCGGCACCGCGCCGCGGCGCGAAAGCTGAACAAGGAGCGCGAAAGGTTTTAGCCAGCCCGCTTTACGGGCGAGCCAGCGTGTTGACGTTCTTACAAGGAGAGAGGGAGTGAAGAGCAGTGCGAGGAAGCGCAAGGCCATCGGCGCGCGGCAAGTGCACGTGCAGCCGCGGCCGCCGGTGCCGCTGGTACCGCTGTCGGCAGCGTTGATGCTGGGCGGGTTGGCGTTACCGGCGGCGGCGCAGACCGCCGGCGCATCGCAGCCACAGCAATTGCCGCCGGTGACCGTCACCGACGAGCGCATGCAAGAGGGCGTGCTCGGTAAGAGCACGCGCGTAGGCAAGGTCGCGCAGGATCCGCACGAAGTGCCGCAGTCGGTGACCACGGTCACCAGCAAGCTGATCGAAGAGCAGGGCGGGCATTCGTTGCGCGAGGCGCTGCGTAACGTTTCGGGTCTTACGTTCAACGCCGCCGAAGGCGGCCGCTCCGGCGACAACATGTCGCTGCGCGGCTTCTACACGTTCGGCGATATGTACTTGGACGGTATCCGCGATACCGCGCAATACAACCGCGAGACCTTCAACCTGGAACAAGTGGACGTGCTGCGGGGCGCCGGCGCGATGCTGTTTGGGCGCGGGCAGGCCGGCGGCGTGATCAACCAGGTCAGCAAGACGCCGCTGCGGCGCGATCAGACGACGATCACACTTGGCGCCGGTGAGCACAAGACCCGGTACGCGGCGCTCGACACCAACCACCGCCTGACGCAAAACGAATCGCTGCGCATCAACCTGATGTCGCGCTCCGAAGACGGCTGGCGCCGCAATCCCGCCAGCGGCGACCGGCCGCACATCGAGCGCGACGGTATCGGCATCAGCGCCGGCTTCAACCTTTACACGCCGCACCAGTTCTGGCTGAACCACTACACGCTGCGCGCGCGCGACGTGCCAGACTACGGCATTTCGTTCGATGCCAACACGCGCAAGCCCTCGGAGCGCTTCGCGGCCGAAACCTTCTGGGGCATCGCGCGCAATTTCGACGACAGCCACACCGAAATCACCACCGGCGTGTACGAATGGCGCCTGTCGCCGGTCAGCACCTTGCGCACGCAGGTGCGACACGCCGATTACAAGCGCAGCTACTGGGCCAAGACGCCGAACCTGACCACCGCGCCGGACGCCAACGGCGGCGTGGGCGGCAACCAGACGCGCGGCAGTTGGTACCAGACCAGCACCGTGCAGAGCGACTTCAGCAGCAAACAGACCTGGCTCGGCATGACGCACGAGCCGCTGGTCGGCATCGAATACCTGTTTGAAGACGGCTTCCGCAAAGCGCTGCAGAACTTCGGTACGACGGCGGTTCCCGATTACCGCCCCTACGAGCTGGCCGTCGCCGGCAATCCGGTCGCGTTCAAAGGCAACTCGTACGCCGCCTACGTGCAGGACACGGTCGAGCTCGTTCCGGGCTGGAAAGCCACGCTCGGCGCACGCCGCGACGAGCTGCGCTCCGAATACCCGTTCAACGCCACCTCGCCGCGGCTGTCTTACGGCGAGTGGAGCTGGCGCGCCGCGTTGTCTTACTTCCCGGTGGGCGAGACTCACTACTACCTGGCGTGGACCGATTCGTTCAGCCCCACCGCGGACCTCTATCAGCTGACCGTGCGGCCGCTGCCGCCGGAGCGCAGCAATGTGGTCGAGCTCGGCGCCAAATGGCTGTTCGGCAGCGGCGACTGGACGCTGCGCACGGCGCTGTTTCGCGCCACCAAGAACTGGGAGCGCAGCGCCGACCTCGAATCGACCGCGGCGGTGTTGACCAAGAAGCGCCGCACCGACGGGCTGGAGCTGGAGTTGGCCGGCCGCATCACCGAGCACTGGGAGATGTTCGCCGGCGTGGCGCTGCTCGACGCCGAGATTCTGGAGGTGGCGGAGAACGTCAACGCCACGACCGGTGTCATCACCTACGCCAACCCCGAGTACAAGGGCAAGCGGCCGCGCAATACGCCGCGCTACACGGTCAACTTGTGGACGACCTACTCGTTCGGCGGCGGCTGGAAGGTCGGCGGCGGCGTCGAAGCGAAGGACGAACGCTACGCTTACAACCCGAGCGGCGCAGGCGCGATTCCCACCCTGCCCGGTGGCACCGAGTTCTATCCGAACCGCGCACCGGCGTACGAACGCGTCGATCTGATGGTCGAGTACGCGCAACCGCGCTACACGGTGCGGCTGAACGTCAAGAACGTTTTCGACGAGCTGTACTACGACTCGGTGTATGACAACGGCGCGTTCGCCATTGCCGGGCCGCGCCGCATGGCGATGCTGACCACCGAACTGAAGTTCTGACGGCGCATTCACGGCCGGCGGCCCACGCACTGCGGGCCGCCGCCTTGCGCAAACGGGGAGACGTCTGTGCTGATTGCGATCGATGAGGTCTTGCGGTTCGACGAACTGCAAGCGCTGCGGCAATGCCTGCGCGAAGCGTGCTGGGTGTCGGGGTTGGCCACCGCGGGCGCGCAGGCGGCCACCGTGAAAAACAACGAACAGGTGGACGAGGCGGCGCCGCAGCTGGCGCAGGCGCGCCGCATCGTGCTGGAGGCGCTGAACCGCAACGCCATGTTTTTCTCGGCGGCACTGCCGGCGCGCATCCTGCCGCCGTTTTTCAACCGCTACCGCGGCGCGTCCAACCGTTACGGCGCGCATGTCGACGGCGCGGTGCGCCAGGCACCCGACGGCCGCTGGCTGCGCACCGACGTGTCGGCCACGCTTTTTTTGAGCGACCCGGACAGCTACGACGGCGGCGAGCTGACCGTGCACGACACCTTCGGCCCCCACTGCGTGAAGCTGGCGGCGGGCTCGATGGTGGTTTATCCGTCCTCCTCGGTGCACGAGGTGCGGCCGGTCGCGCGCGGCGAACGGCTGGCCTGCTTCATGTTCATCGAGAGCCTGGTGCGCGATCCGCTCGCGCGGCGCCTACTGTTCGATCTCGACATGGCGCTGCTGGAGCTGCGCGCGCAGGTGGGCGAGACGGCGCCGATCGTGAAACTCACCGGCGTCTATCACAACCTGCTGCGGCGCTGGGCGCAGGGATGAGCGCGACCTGGATGGAGACCCTGCGCAGCCTGGCGCGCGAGCGGCTCGACGCCGCCGTCTGGCAGCACCTGGAGCACGGCGCGGGCGACGGGCTGACCGCGCAGGCGAACCGTGCCGCCTTCGACCGCCGCCCGATCGTGCCGCGGCCGCTGGCGCCGGTGGCGGGCGGCCATACGCGGCTGCAGCTGTTCGGCTGCGCGCTCGACCACCCGCTGCTGCTGGCGCCGATCGCCTATCAATGCCTGTTCCATCCCGAGGGCGAAGTCGCGTCCGCGCTGGCCGCGCAGGCGCAGGGCGGCGTGATGATCGCCGGCACGCTGGCAAGCCAGCCGTGGCCGCAGATCAACGCCGCCCACGAGGGGCGCGGCTGGTTCCAGCTCTACTGGCAGGGCGGGCGCGGACGCACCGAGCGCGTCCTGGCGCAAGCACGCGCGGCGGGGTTCTCCGTGCTGGTGTTTACCGTCGATGCGCCGGTCAAGGAGGTGACTTTTTCGCTTCCGGCTACGGTGCGAGCGGTCAATCTGGAGGGCGACGTCGCGCCGCCGGCCGGCGCGAGCGCTGTCTTCGACGGCTGGATGCGACTGGCGCCATCGTGGGAGGACTTCGCCTGGCTGCGCGCGCAGTGGCCGGGGCCGCTGCTGATCAAGGGCGTCTTGCATCCGCAGGACGCGCGGCGCGCCGTCGATCTCGGCGCCGATGGAGTGATCGTCTCCAACCACGGCGGTCGCGTGCTCGACGGCGCGCCTGCCAGCCTCGAGGCACTGCCTGCCATCGTCGATGCCGTCGCCGGCCGCGCGCGCATCCTGCTCGACAGCGGCGTCCGCAGCGGACGCGACGCCTTCCGCGCGCTTGCCGCCGGCGCCGACGCGGTGCTGATCGGCCGCCCCTACGTCTGGGCGCTGGCCTGCGAAGGGGCAGCGGGCGTGGCGCGCCTGCTGCGCGC